>JAJPKG010000293.1 GCA_021323815.1 Pseudomonadota bacterium | reverse complement strand
TCTACAAACACCGTCAGCCAGGGCGTGAAATGACTGCTGATGGTGTCAAAAGGCGCGGCATCGTTGACAAACCCGCTCGCGATCTTATTCATCCCATAGCCCAACGTCTCCGTATAGACCATCACCAGATAAAAGAGGCCGACGAGGATCATCGAGCCATAGACGGCGCGGGGGATATTGCGCCTGGGGTCGCGTGTCTCGTCGCCCAGTGCCGCCGCCGTCTCGAAGCCGATGAAACTCAGCACGCCCAGGATGACGCCCGTGATGAGATTGCTCACGACCCCTTGCCCGCTGGTGGGGATGACGCTGATGGTGAACGGCGCGGCGCTCAGCCCGCCCTGTTGCCCGACGCGAAAGAGCACGATGCCCGCCAGCAACAGGCACACCACAATCTCAATCGCCAGGAAGGTGAAATCGACATTCAGTGATTGCCGAATGCCGGAATAGCAGATGGCGAAGGCAACGCCAAGCAGGAGCAGCGTATAAAAGCTCCAGGGCAGACTGACGCCAAGATTGCGGCTGAAAATCGTCGCCAAATTATTGCCCAGCCCGACGAAGGTATATGGCACGCCAATCAGCACCGCCAGCAAGCCGGCCCACGCGCTCATGAACCCGAAGCGCGGGCCGATGCTCTGCGTGATGAAGGTATACGACGAGCCGGCAGAATGAATCTGGCGCGAGAACTCGCTATATGAATTGGCCGTCAGCAGGGCGATGACGAAGCCGATGACGTAGCACAGCGGCATGGCCGCGCCGACCGCCTGACCCTGCGGGATGGTGTTGAAAAAGACCGAGGCGGCGGGTGACATGACCGCCACCGAGATGATGACGGCGTGGCGGATGTCGAGCGAGTTGCGCTTCAACTGCGTCGTTTCTTCCGGCGGCGCGATGGGCGCGAGCAGTTCACTCATGGGGCATCTCCTCAGTGTGAAAGGGAAAGGACGAAACGTGAAGGGCACGAAGATGAAGAAGCGACGCGAAGATGTTTTGAAGCGCATCGAGAGGCTTTCTGGCATTTGAACACCGAATGAGCATCCTTCGTGGCTCTTCGCCGTCTTCGCGTTCTTCGTGTCTCGTCCTTATTTTGCTGAAACAGGCATGCTAGCTGGCACGGCGAACAATTGCCGCAGGTAATCGTTCAAAAAGACGCCCTGCGGATCGAGTTGCGCGCGCACCCGCCGGAAATCGTCCCAGTGGGGATAGTGCGCGGCCAGATACGCCGCGTCGCGCGTGTGGATCTTGCCCCAGTGCGGGCGACCGTCATAGCGCGTAAAGATCTCTTCGATCCCCGCGAAATAGTCTTTATAGGGCATGCCGCGATACATATGCACCGCGATGTAAGCCGAGTCGCGGCCATAGGCCGTGCTGAGCCAGATATCGTCGCCCTTGACGAAGCGGCATTCGACGGGAAAATTCACTTTATAGCGCTCGCGGTTGATCGTGTCGCGGATTTCCTGCATCACCGTCGCGAAATGTTCTGCCGGAATGCTATATTCCATCTCTTGGAAGCGCACGGCGCGCGGCGTGGTGTAGATCAGGTGGCTATAGTTCACCTCGTCGATGGGTGTGATGCCCGCGACCGAGATCTTGCAGATGGCCGGAGCCAGGAAGGGCATGAGACGTGTCGTGCCGGAAAGCAATGCCAGCGCGCCGTTTTCCAGCACGATCTTGTTGAAATTGGCCCACGCGCCGCCCTGCTTCACCGGCGCATCGGATTCATTGACGAACTTCGCCTGCCCGCCATCGGTATAGGGGAACCAGAAGAACTCGAAGTGCGTGTTGTTGCGCTTATACTCTTCCAGGTGCGCCAAAATGCTCGTCAGCGATTCACGGCGCGTCTTCAGGTTCACTTTCTTGGCCGGCACCACGCGCAACGTGACGGCGGCGATGACGCCCAGCATCCCCAGCGACACGCGCGCCGCGTTGAAGATCTCCGGATTTTCCTCCGCCGAACAGGTGACGACCTCGCCCGATGCGGTGACGAGCGTGATGCCCGCGACCTGGGTGGCGATGCTGCCAAAGCCGACGCCGGTGCCGTGCGTGCTGGTGCTGATGGCACCCGCGATGCTCTGCTGGTTGATGTCGCCCAGGTTCTCTTGCGCCACGCCACGCTCGTGCAGCGCCGGCCCCAGGTTATACAGTCTGGTACCGCCAAATACCGTGACTGTGCCACGCGCCTCATCCGCGCTGATAACCCCTTGCATGTTGTCCAACGACATCAGCACGTCGTCGGTCTGCGCCAGCGGCGTGAAGGAATGCCCCGCGCCAACCACGCGCACGCGCCGTCCCGACCGGCCAAATTCCCCCACTTGCCGCGCCAGCTCATCGATGCTAGCCGGCATGGCGATCTCGCGCGGTTTGCCGCGCACCGAGCCGGACCAGTTGCTCCATCTGCCGGGCCGCAAAGTTGTGGTGCTCATGGTTCTCTCCCCTGGTTTCTACAGAAACGCCTGCCGCTCGCCGCGATAGGTTGGCACCTCGTCCACGATCTGCCCGTTGGAAACCAGCAGCAGGCGGTTGAAATGCTCGCACAGTTCACCAGCCTTGCTGTGGCGCATGAAGATGGGATCGCCCAGGTTCAGCGGTGTAGGGCCGGCATAGCGCACCGGCGTCTGCACTTCGCCCGCGCCCTCGCGAGGCAGCAATTTTGCCCCCGCCGGCAGATAGGGCTGCGGCTGCTTTTCCGGCCCAACCGAGCCAGAGGCAATGTAGCCGCCGCCGAGACAGGTATACAGATCCGGTGCTGGCTGGCGCACGATCTCGATGGCATAACCTGCTGCCGGCTGGAAGCGAAAATCGCGGTAATTGTCGAAGAGCGCGGGCGAATAGAAGCCGGAACCGACAGTGATTTCCGTGACACCGGGTTCTTCGCGTGTCGTCGCCAGGCTGCCGGTGCCGCCGCCGTTGACGAAGCGCGCGCTCATCCCCATCTCATTGATGAGCTTGAGAGTCGCCGCGCGCCGCTCTGCCGCCACTGGCACCGAGCGACGCTTGAGGGCGCGCACAATGCGGTTCTGCATGCCCTGGCCCGGAAAATT
>JAJPKG010000214.1 GCA_021323815.1 Pseudomonadota bacterium | reverse complement strand
TTACCCCCTCAACAGCCAGGTGGAGGAGTAAATATCGCAATGCCACAATGGACACAATATCTCTTTCAGAACAGCAATATACTTATTTTACAAGTCCAAGATCCCCCAGATCTGCGCACAGGTTTGATTTTTGGCAAAAAAGATGTCCGCATTGATCCAACCCCAAGTTTACAGCATTTGTTAGATATGATCACCAGCCAGCCACCACAGATCTACAATCCTAGCAACGCATGAGATGCCTATCGCCTTGCGCTGAAGTCGCTCTGCGCCTTATACTATCTTTTGTATAGCATTACACCCCCAGCGACTTTAAGGAGCAGCACAGCGATGAGTGTGACCCCCGAACGGTTTGCCCAGGGCATGACCTATGACGAGTTCAAGGCGCAGATGACGCGCAACCAGGAACGCTTCGCCGCCAACGAAGCGGCAGTGCAATTTTCCTCCGACGATCTGGTGGCGTTTAAGACCATCACCCCGCCGCTCAATGTGCTGGTGCTGGCGGAAGATTGGTGCGGCGATGTCATCGACAACCTGCCGATCCTGGGCAAGATCGCGCAGATCAGCGGAAAGCTGAATATGCGCATCTTCTTGCGCGACCAGAATCTTGATTTGATGGATCAATATCTCAATCAGGGACAGTTCCGCTCCATCCCCGTCTTCGTCTTCTTTGACCAGCAGTTCAACGAGATCGGGCGGTTTATCGAACGGCCCGCCAGCGTGACGGAGCGGCGAGCGCAGATCCGGCGCGACCTCTTCGCGCAGCACCCGGAATTCGGCGATCCTGAGACGCCCATCGCCCAGCTGGACGAAGCCACCCGCGCGCAGGTGCAGCAGGCGATGGCGACCGCGCGCGAGGCAACCAAGCAGCAAGATGTGCAAGATGTCATCCAGGCGATCCGCGCCATCGTGACGCAAGCGTAAGGAGATCGCTCATGCCTGCGAAACGACTGGTGAAAGTGACCATCACCTATTGCTCGGAATGCGGCTATGAACCGCAGACGCTGGCCCTTGCTGATGCCCTGATGCGTGAGTTTCGCCACGAACTCAGCGCCATCGAGATTATCCCCTGGTATGACGGCTCGTTCGATGTCGCCGTCGATGGCGAGCTGGTGCATGCCATGTATCGCGACGGCGGCTTCCCAGAGCACCAGACCATCATCGACGCGGTGAAGCGCCACCAGGAAGCATTATGATGGCGATTACCCGTTGAGGCGGGGGACGCGGGCCAACAGCGCCGAGACAACTTCATAGTTGATGGTGCCGAGCTTTGCGGCCACGTCTTCCGCCGTGATGCGCTCGTTGCCCTGCGTGCCGATCAGCACCACCTCATCGCCGGCGCGAGCTTCGGGGATGTGCTGCACGCTGACAATGGTTTGATCCATGCACACGCGCCCGCGAATGGGAGCGCGCCGCCCGCGAATGAGCACTTCGCCCCAGTTCGCCGGGCCGCGCCGGAAGCCGTCGGCATAGCCCACCGGCAGCACGGCCACGCGCTCAGGCTTCGTCGTCACATAGGTGCGACCATAGCTGATGCCCTCGCCCGCCGGAATCTCCTTCACCTGGGCGATCTGCGTCTTGAAGGTCATGGCGGGATGAAAGCCCGGCGGCAAGGCAACGTCTTCCGACGGGGCCAGACCATAGAGGATGATGCCTGGGCGCACCATGTCGAAGCGCGCCTCTGGCAGCGCCAGCGTGGCGGCAGAGTTCGCGGCGTGGCACAGCGGCGGGCGCAATCCTTCGGCTTCCAGCGCGGCCAGCACGGCATTGAAGCGCGCCAGTTGCAGTCGCGCATGCGTCAGATCGCGCTCGTCGGCGGCAGCGAAATGGGTATAGATGCCTTCGACGACGATCCCCGGCAACTGATGCACCTCGCGCACAAACGCGACGATGGCGGGGATATCCTCGGCGCGCAGCCCCAGCCGCCCCATGCCGGTGTCGATCTTCACGTGCACGCGCGCTTCGCAGCCCAGCGCCGCTGCGGCGCGCGAGAGGGCGCGCGCTGTCTCGGAGGCATAGACCGTCGCGCGCAGGTCGTGTGCCACCACATCGCGTGCCTGCCAGGGTGGCACGTAGCCATAAACCAGCATCGGCGCGGTGATGCCCGCCCGCCGCAATGGAATCGCCTCGCTGACCGTCGCCACCCCCAACCATTCCGCGCCATTGCGCAACACGGTGCGCGCCACCTTCAGCGCGCCATGCCCATAGGCATCCGCTTTCAGCGTTGCCATCACGCGCACATCCGGCCCCACGATCTGTTTGATGGCGCGGGCGTTGCCGCCGATGGCGTTCAGATCGATCTCTACCCACGTCGGGCGGTTCAACTCGCCCACAATCGCCCGCCGCCAGATGGAGCGCTGGCGGTCCAGCACGTCCGGCGCTTGCGAAGGATCGGCCAGCAGCTTTTCGGTGACGGTCTCCATCCGCATCTCCGGCGAGCCTTTGATCAAAACCACCGGCGGGGCGGGGGATTGCTCGGCGATACTCAGCACGGCGGCGGCGGCATCTTCCGCTGTGTGCGTGACGATGACGCGCTCCGCCGGCATGCCCGCTTCGCGCGCTGCCCGCGCCATGATCTCGCCCAGCGCGCCCCGCGTCACCAGCCACAACGCTCCTGGCGGCAAACGTCGTTGTAACTCGCTTTGCACTTGTGCTATTTGTGTACCGATCTCCTGGTGATAGTGTTCGGCTTCCAAACCAAGATGCTGCATATCGCCAAAAACCGCGATACGGGTGGTTGCCTGACGATTGTATCGTTGTAATACCGCTAACGCAGCCTTCATTGCCGCAGGGATCGCATTATGGGAATCATCAATGATGGCAATGTCGTGCCTTCCTTCCAATATGCGCATACGACCAGGCAAGGGAGTGAAATCTGCCAGAGTATCAGTGGCTTGACGTACACTGACCCCTAAAACATGCGCAACGGTTAGGGCTGCTAAATACATATCAGTCCAGGGACCGTATAAGTTTCGCGAACCGACGATATGCATGCCGCCATCACTCAAACCAATCCGGAAATGCTGTATACCAGCAGGAACGCGAATATCAAATGTCGCCTGTATCAGGGCATGTTCATTATCCGTCCCAAACCATACCACCTGCGGCATGTCGGCTTCTTGCGCCAGCGCCTCGCCCACTGCGCGCAGAGGCGGATCGTCGCCGTTGAGCACCACCATCTGCCCGGCGTGCATGGCGCGGGGCAGGGCTGCCAATGCGTCCACCACGCCCTGCTGGTCGCCCAGGCCGTCCAGGTGCGTGGGATGCGAATTGAGGATGACGGCGATATCCGGCGGAGCGATCTTGGCGAGCGCGGCCAGCTCGCCGGGGAAGTCGCTGGCCATTTCCAGCACGGCGAACTCGTGGTGCGGTTCCAGCCGGCCCAGCGAGAGCGGCAAGCCCAGCAAATCATTATAATTGCGCCAGGAGCGAAACGTGCTGCCATGCTGACTGAGGATGGTGGCGATGGCCTCTTTCGTCGTCGTCTTGCCTGCGCTGCCGGCCACCGCGATGATCGTGGGATGCCATGCGCGCAGCACCGCCGCCGCGTAATCGCGCAGCGCCTGGCGCACGTCACTGACGGCGATCACCGTTGCGCCGGAAGCAGCGAGGGCAGCACGCAGTGCAGCATCCGATGCCAGCCGGGCAGACTCGGCCAGCACGCCGCCGGCTCCGCGCTCGATTGCTTCTGCGGCGAAATCATGCCCGTCGGCATGCACGCCGCGCACCGCCACAAAGCAATCGCCGTCTTCGGCCTCGCGCGAATCTGAGGCGAACGCGCTGAACTGCTCAACGCGCCCCCGCTGCCACAGCGTGCCCCCCGTCGCTTCCACCAGCATCTGCAATTGAATCATCGCAAGCCATGTCCTCCCATCCTCTCGTGCGGTGTTCGATGTGCCTTCCAGACTCGCTCTCACCAGCTTTGCAGTGGAGGGGGCCGGGGGGTGGGGCCAACACCTAGCCGATCACACCACTCAGTCTAGCGCATTTCTGAGGGAATGAGAATGGGCCGGTCCTGAAAAAGGGGGCAATTTGCGGAAAACGAAGATCTGCACCGCATCCCTCTTGCATTGCACAAGATCGCCGTGCTATCATAACTCTAATGAAATGAATAACGTAACTGTTTAGGACCCCTTGTCAAGCATGAGACAATCGGAGCATGACCGACACAGAACGGATCGCCGAACTGGAAGCGCAAGTGCGCCAACGGGATGAGATCATCG
>JAJPKG010000351.1 GCA_021323815.1 Pseudomonadota bacterium | reverse complement strand
TCATCAGCATCCTCAGCCTGGTGCTGATCGTTATCATGATCCTGCCCGCTCTGATCAATTGCCGCCTGATTCGTTCCCGTCCGCCGGCTGCGGCACAATCTGCGGCAGATGCGATAATGCCTGGGCTAGCGGCGACGGTAGCTCCGTCGGCTGCTCGCGCCGCCAGGGCAACAGGCGATAGGCCAGGAAGCCCGCGCCGGCAGCATACAGGATCAGCGCCAGCAGATCGCCCGCCACTTGCCGCTGACCGTCGAACGGCAAAAATGCCGCCAGCAGATCGCTCCCCCGCGAGGCGGGCAACATGAACGCGAGATTATAGAGCGTGTTTGGCAGATGCGGCGATGCCGCCAGCAGCACGAGCGCGCCGACCGAAACCACATAGGCCGCCATGCCCCAGGCCGTCGCCGCCGTCTGGCGTAATCCCGAAAGGCCCAGTGCCGCGCCGAGCGCCGCCAATGGCAACCCGATCAAGACGATTCCCAACAGATAGCCCACCAGAAACGTAGCTTTCACCTGCAACAGCGACAGCGCCAGCAGGGGGGCGAGCACGATCCCCGGCAGCGCAGCCAGGGTGAAGGATGCCAGCAGCGCGCGCAAAAAGACCAGCCGTCCGATGGGCAACGTGGCATAAAAGAGAATCTGCCGCTGCTCGCGCATGCGCGCCAGGAAGGGTGGCATCACCAAGAAGGCCATCCCCAGCATTGGCAGCACCGGGCTGAGCGCCACGATCTCGGTGCGCTGCAACAACGCCGCTTGCAGGGGCGAATCGCTCAGCGCCGTGATGATGCCCAGCGGCAGCGCCAAAGTGGCGAGCGTGATGGCGAGGCGTTGCCCCCGCAGCGCCCGCCATTGCATCTGCAACAAGGGACGAAAGGCGTGGCGACCGTCAAGCATAGGGAGCCTCTCCCGTCAGGTGCAGATAGACATCTGTGAGCGTTGGCGGAGCGAACCAAAACTCTGCCACGTTCTGCGAGCCGATGATGGTGAAGATCTCTTCGATGGTGCGCCCCAGCGTGCCGGGCAGGCTGATGGTGCGATCCAGCAGCCACGAGTCATCAGTGATGGGCGCGGGCGGTGAGGCGGCGGGCGCGGCGGCAGCAGCGGCATCTTTTTTCTTGCGTCCGCGGCGGCCCTTCGCCAGCGCTTGCGCCATTGTGGAAACGGGGATGGAGCCGACGATGGCCGAGCCACCCAGCGTGTCGGGCCGGGGATAGAGCGAGAAGACGCCGGGTTCATGTTCGATGACGGTGCCGAGGGATTCAAGTTTCAGCTTCGTCACGTTGCCGAGCGTGGTGCCGGGGAGGAGCTTGAGATCCATGCGTGGCCCCCGGCTGTAGCGTTCCTTCAGCTTGGTGATGTCGCCCAGCGCGATGATCTTGCCGTCGCGCAGGAAGGCCAGCCGCGTCGCCAGCGGCTCGATCTCTTCGATGTGATGCGTCGCCACGATGACCGTCACGCCGCCCTGCTGCATCTGGCGGATGACATCCCACACCCACTGGCGCTGGCGAAAATCCAGGCCGTGTGTCGGTTCGTCCAGCAGCAGCAAGCGAGGAGATCCCATCAGGGCGGTGCAGAAACGCGCCAACCGTTCCTCGCCGCGTGAGATGGCATGCAGCGGTTGTTTGGCGACGGGTTCCAGCCCGCTTTGATCCAGCAGATCGCGGCTGATGGCGCGAGCGGTATGTGTCGGCAAACCGCGCAGGCGACCAGTGAAAAAGAGCAATTCGCCCACGCGCAGGTGTTCCGGCACGTCAGAATGCTGGGCGAGATAGGAGGTGAACGGCGCGATGCCGGCAGGATTGCGTGCCAGATCAACAGAATCGACGGTGAGTGCGCCAACGGTCGGCGCGTGCAGGCCCGCGAGCAGGGTAAGCAGGGCGGATTTCCCGCTGCCACCGGGTCCAGCCAGGGCGAAGATCTCGCCGCGCGCCACCTCGAACGACAGTGCCGACAGCGCCCGCCCATACGGCGAGAGGCGCGTCGCCACGTCTTGGCAGCGCACCAGTGGCGCGGTCGCCTCGGACATAGCCAGCCTCCAGCAGGAGTGCCGCGCGGCGCAACCAACGGCGCAGCGGCACGTGATCAAGTTGTGCGAAAGATGTCGTCTCTTCCATCTTGCCCCACATTGTACCATGCGCGCCGCCGTGCCTCTAGCAATCCCCGCCGGTAATCGCCCACAAAGCTCAGGCGATCAGGGGATGCTGATGGCTGATACGTCGAAGATCAACGTGGCATTTCCTGGAATCGTTGGTGGCTGTCCCGACGCGCCATAACCCAACGCCGGTGGGATGATCAAGCGGCGCACGCCGCCGACTTTCATGCCGGGCAATCCTTCCGACCAGCCCTGAATCACATTACCAGGCGCTAAATTTGCCTGGAAGGGACTACCACCAGGATCTCGCGAGGATTGGAATTTGTGGCCGCCCTGAATCCAGCCCGTATAGTTGGCCGTAAACTGCGAATTCGGCGCGACGGTAGCCCCACAGCCGACGACCAGATCGATATATTCCAGCCCATCGGCGAGTTTGACCGGCTTGAGGTTCGTCGGCGGTGGCTGGTCAGCAGTAGACGGCATATTCGCCGGGACCGTCGCGCATGCCTTCGCTTTGGCCGGAGTCGCGGCGGGTTTGGGGATGACCTGCCAGATGGCGAAGGCGAGCACGACCACGATCAACGCGATCACCCCGCCGGTGATCATCCGCTGATTGCGCTCGCGTTCGCGCTGCGCTTGCAGCCGCGCCTGGCGGGCGCTGGAAACCGGCGCGCGCTTGACGACGGAACCGCCGGATTTCGTTTCGGTCACGGGTCGGCTGGTCGTCGCGGACTTCGCCGCCACCGGCTTGCTGGGGGTGGCCGATTTCGTGGAAACCGGGCGGCTGGTCGTCGCCGATTTCGTCCCCGATGTCGGGCGCGTGACGGGGCGACCATTGGATGACGCGGACCGGCTGTTGGCTGATGAACCGGGCTTCTTGGGCGATGACATAGCGGTTTGTCAATCCTCCTGCTGATGGGCGAGAATCGGATGTAGTATACGCCTCATCCACGCGCCGCGCAACAACCTAGCCCGGATGGAACGATGGTCTCTTGTCCTTGCATCTTGGCTATTTGTGTGGTATACTGACTGTGTTCCCTCAAAGCTGGGGCGAACCCTGGGGATGCTGGGGATCGACAGGTGAGCGGAGGGATCGATTGCAGGTCGAGGTGCCGGTATGCACTCTCGTTAAACAACCGGCAAACAATAGCTGCCAAACCGCAGCAACAACTCGCTTTCGCCGCCTAAACACCGGTAAAGCGCATCCGTCCGGCCTCTTCTCAACGGGTCGGGGTGCGGGTGTCACATAGTTGAGAGGCTGCGGTGCCGATGCTCGCTACGCACCGCCTGAGACCAGCGAGCCAGGCTGGGGCGGATCCTGCCGATGGGAGCCACCCGGCGTCATGCCAAAACGTCGGCTAAGCCTGTAGGATATCGTTCTCGGCGCTTATTTGGACGGGGGGTTCAACTCCCCCCCATCTCCACCAACTGAGGTCAGGATTTTCCTGGCCTCGTTTCTTTTGCTTGGCGCTACTACCCCCAAACTAGGCGTAGTTCTCATCACCAAGCAGTCAATCCATTGTGCTGGCCGCCTCTTGCTGCATATCTGGCAGCACGTCAAAGGGCAAAGCGATGCGCGATGAATGGGCATGTTGTATGAGTGTGGCGCTCACGGCATCTGGAAATTGTAGCTGGGGGGGTAATAGATCACGGCGCGGGGGCGATCCCACAGCGAGAGGAAGGTGGCGGTGGGGAAGTAGTGGACGAAATAGGTTGAGTTATCCACCACGCGGAAACCGTTGGGGTCCGCGCCGACGATGACCAGGAAGTGGCCGGGCGAGAAGTAGGAGTAATAGCCGCCGTTGGTATCACGGATGCCAACGATGACGGGGATGCCCTGCACCGTGACGATCTCGGCGATCTGCGCGGCGGTAATGTTGTTGGTGATGACGACCTTAAAGCCGTGCCGCTGCGCCAGTTGCGCGAAACCATGGACGGGGTCCACCATGCCGATGGGTTGCAGATAGGGGATCATGTCGTCGATGACCTGGCCGATGCGCCCCTTTGGATCGCCCCACGCCAGCAGCACCGAACTGGCCGACGCCGCCCCGCACGAAGCATTCGAGTATTCTTTGTATTGCTGAGGGGAATCGTAACCGATGGTGGGATCAATCTGGGTCTGAATCGGCACGCGATCCACCACGCGCTGATTCACCAGGCTGGCGGACTGCGCCTGGAACGCGCTGGCATAGGCGCTGGCGGGCGGGGTGGCGCTGCGCACGGTGAGGGCGAGCACCAGCACGGCGCTCAACGCCAGGATCATCTGCCAGAGCAGCGTGCGGCGCAATGGACGCGGCGGCGGTCCCAGGCGCAACGGCGGCGTCACGACGGGACCGACCGCGCGCTGGCGACCACTGGCGCGCATGGGGCTTTGCGGCGTGACGGTGATCAGGCTTTGCCGTTGTGTTGCTTCCCCAGCGGTATCCAGATCATACTTATAGTCCTGGTCGTCATAGGAATAAGCGTCTTCCCAGTCATCCGGCGTGGGCAGCAGTTCGGGGGCGCGGCGCACGCGCGGTTGGCTCTGCGGCACGGAACGCGGGCGCGAGACGGGCTGCGATGGCGCAATCCGCGGGCGTGAGATCTGCGAAGATGACGGTGCCCCCCGCTCCGCCGGCTGCGCGGGAATGGTGGGCAGCGACAGCGTGTTGGGCAGCTTCGGGGGTGCGGGCCGCTGGCGGCGGCGCTCGGCATCTCGTGGCATGGCCGGCATCCTTTTGCGCTGGGAAAGCATTCAAGGGCGCAGCATACAGAGCGCGTATCCCTTGAAGCTGAGGCAACCTATCCTGCACACCATCATACCGGCTTGCTCTGTGGTTGTCAACCGGCATAGGACATGTGGCGAGCGTGGCGGCTAGTTCCAGGCACGGATGGATATTTGACATGATGTCGCTCGTTCATTAGAATGAGCACGGCATCCGGCAGAGACCGCGAGCCTGAGAAAAGGCGCAAGCGCTCTGGATGTGATGCTTGCCAGCACAGAAGAGGAAATATGATTTCCCCATGACCACGTCATCACCCATTCGTGTCCTCGCCATTACCGCCGCCTATCCCACCCCCGGCAGTCATAAAGGCGCATTTTTGCAGAGCGAAGTCGAAGGCTTGCGCGAGCAGGGCATTCAGGTGGATGTCATGCACCTGCAAGGGCGGGCAAAATATCTGACCGGCGCGCTGAAAACCATGTTGAGCGCGGGCAACTATGACATCATTCACGGCCATTACAGCTTTTGCGGCGCGGTGGCGCGGGCGCAATTTCGCCGTCCGGTCGTCATCACGTTCTGGGGATCGGACGTGCTGCGCAATCCGGTGTTGCCGGATACGCGCCAGGGCAAGTTCAGCCGGCGCATCTCGCCTCGCCTGGCGCGCATGGCCGACGCGGTGATCGTGCCCTCGCAAGAGATGGCAAATGCCCTGCCCGGCGCGAAAATCACCATTGTGGAACAGGGCGTCAATTTCAAGGCGTTTCGCCCCATTCCCCAAGAGGAAGCGCGGCGCGCGCTGGGGCTGAATCCTGATCTCAATCATCGCTATCTGCTCTTCGCCAACAGCAAGTCTCTGCCGGTCAAAGGCTGGCCCATCGCCGAGGAAGCCACGCGACTGATGCAAGCACACGGCGCGCCGGTGGAATTGATTGAAGTGAGCGGCAAACCGCACGATGTCGTCATTCAATATATGAACGCCTGCGATGTGCTGGTGCTGCCTTCCTATTGGGAAGGCGGTCCCTATGTGGTGAAAGAGGCGATGGCCTGCAATCTGCCCATCGTGGCGACAGATGTGGGCGATGTGCGCCGCGTCATTGGGCGCACGCAGGGTTGTTACATCGCCGAGCGCACGCCCGAAGATTTCGCCGATAAGCTGTGGCGGGCGCTGCACGGACCGCGCCGCACGACGGGGCGGCAAGATATCGCGCATCTTTCGCGCGAAAACGCCACTGCCCGCGTCATCGGCGTCTATCACGAGGTGCTCAAGCGCACGGGGCGAAAATAGCGCAGGCGGGCAAGGTGGGCGACAGGCGAGCCGGGGCGAGCACAAGGCATCGTCCCTATAGGCCGAAGGGCAAGGAGGTCGCCGGGCAAGGCGGGCAAGGCATGCCTCACCCCTACGGAATCTTTGGCGCGGCTGGGGTGTGGGGGCAATCCGTTGTGGTTGCCCTGGCCCACGACGAATGCTCACCTCTGTCCTTTACGATGTGGCGGGGGGATGCTCGCGTTCAGGCGGGAAGACCATCTCGGCCAGCGTCCATTCTGTGGGGTCGCTGGGGTCGTCGCGCATGGGTTCCGGCAGGGGGCCGCGCCGCAACTCGAAGGTGCCGTGCAGTTGATCGCGCGTCATGTCATGCACCAGCGCCAGGCCCAGGCTGACCAGTTGCGTCACGTTCAGGTCCGGCGGCAGTCCCGCGCCGTCATCCGCCACCACGCAATGCACACGCTCATCTGCTTCCCACGCGCCGATCCACACGCGCCCGCTCGCGCGGCCTTCCATGCCGTGTTCGACGGCGTTCATCAGCAATTCGTTCAGCACCAGTGCCAGCACCAGCGCTTTGCGCGAGTGGACCTCGACATTGCCGATCTTGACCTGGAATTCCACTTTGAGATCCGGCGGCACCAGATAGGCGCTGACCACGCCGACGAGCTTGGTGGCGATGTCACCGATGTTGGCCGTGCCGATATGTTCTTCGCGCGAGAGCAGATCGTGCGTTGCCGCCATGCCGTCGATGCGGCTGATGCTTTCCGCCAGCACCTGCGCCGCTTCGGGGGATGAGGTGCGGCGGCGCTCCATGCGCAAGATGGCCGCGATGCTGAGCATGTTGTTTTTCACGCGATGGTGCATCTCGTGCAGCAGGTGCGACTTCACTTCCAGGGAGGCGCGCGTCTCTTCATACAAGCGGCTGCTCTCGATGGCGATGGCGGCCTCGTTGGCGAAGGTCTCCACCATCTTCGCGTGGATGCTCGGCTGCACGTGGCGGTCTGAGCGCACCAGGTGCAGTACGCCCTCGACCAAGCCCTTGCTGACCAGCGGCACCGCCAGCGATGAGTGCGCGTGGTGCAACTGATGCGACAGGTGGCGCAGATAGCAATCCGGCGTGGTGTGCATGCAGTCCATGCCCCACACGCGATCGCGCTGTTCGACAGCGCGCCCCACGCAGCATTGGCCCACGCTCAGGCGCGTCTCGCTGAGCGAGGGATCGTCCAGGTTGTGCCGGGCGGCGATGCGCAGATCGTCGTTCGGTTCCAGCAGAAAAATGCTGCCATGCGGCGCGCCGCTCATCTGGCACGCCGTTGAGATGATCATCTGCAAGACGCGCTGCAAATCAAACGAGGTGGCGACGGTGGCGGAAACACTCTGCAACACAGCGATGTTGGAGAATTGCCGCAGCCGCGCTTCCTCGGCGTGATGATAGACCTTGCTGTTCTCGATGCTCAGCGCCAGCAGGCCGGCCACCATCTCTAAGAAGCTTTGCTCTTCCTCATCCAATGTCAGCGGCTCGCGTTTCAGCAACGTCAGCGCGCCTTCCAGGGTGGAGCTTTCGCCGCCGAAGCAGATGATGGGCATGACATAGACGCCGCGATAGCCGCGCCCAAACAATTGCGTCTCAATCGGCGGTACGACCCAATCGCTGATATCCGTCACGCCGCCGGGGGTGCTGCGTTGCGCGATCGCTCCGGTGATCTGCTCACCCAGGTGAATGACGAACTGACCGGCGATGACATCGCCCGGCACGCTGGTGGCATGCAGCGACATTTCATTGCTGGTGTTGTCGTCGTGCAGGAAAACGGCGCAGAGATCGATAGGCAATTCGGCGGCGACGATCTGGGCCGTCGTTTCCAGCACCTCTTCGATATCCAGGGTGGAATTGGTGAGATTATTCACCTGCCGCACGGCATGCAGCCGGCGCTGCTGGAAGCGCGCACGCTCTTGCTCCGCCAACGTTTGCTGCTCGCTGCCCTGCTGGAAGCCGCGCGCCAGGGCGGTCAGAGCCACACGGTGAGCGCGGTGCAGGTGAGCGAGTGCGGCGGCATGGCCTGCCTCGTCGTCGGCCAGCACATCCGCCAGCGCGGCAGTCAGGGCGTCGGCGGCGCGTTCCAGGCGTTCCAGGCGCGCATCCAGCGGAGCATGCGCCTCGGCCAAACCGCGCCCCTCGGCCTCGATCTGCGCCACCAGCACGCCGTCATCTGCCTGCGCGCCCAGATCCAGCAAACGGCGCACATCATCCGCGGTCTGGTCGTGTTGGTCCGCCAAATGATCGGTCGCCCGGCCTAGCAGCCTTTCCCGGTGTGTCTGTAATGCCGTCACGGCGATATCATGCATCGTCACCAACCGCTCTCGCTCAATATGCATTCTTTCAGATTATAGTACATGCAGGCGAGAGCAGACGATGGACCATAATTCAGGCAGTGTGGCGGTCCAAAAATTCGCGCACAGTGCTGACATAGCCCTCGTTCTCTTCCACAAAGGTCATGTGGCCGCTGTGCTCGAAGATGCACAGTTCGCCGTTGGGCAAGGCTTGCGCGGTGGCTTCGGCGGCGGCGGCAGAACACGTGCGGTCATGGCGACCGCCCAGCACCAGCACCGGCTGCGGCACGTTTGCCAACTGATCTTCCACCTCGATGCCGCCATAGGCTTCCTGTGAGAAACGGCGCAGCACAGCGGGGGCATAGCGCGCCCCGGCAGCCATCCCCGATTTCGCCAGATAGGCGGGAATGCGCGGGTCGCGCGGGTCAGCGAAGTGGAAGGGCATCTGATCGGCCATGATGCGTTCCATCTCTTCTTGCGTCTGCGCTGATCCTTCGCGCGCCCACGAATCTTTCACTTGCTCGCGCAGATCCGCTGGCTCAAACGCGGCCAGGTTTTTTTCCACGTCGGCCAGGAAGCGCATGGAGGGCACGCCGCTGGAAACGATGGTTTGCGCCGCGTCGCCCGGCAGCAAGACGGCGTGTTGCAGCGCGACGAACGCGCCATAGGAATGCCCCAGCACAGCGTAGCGCCCCAGCCCCAACGCCTGGGCCAGCGCGCTCACGTCGCGCGCCATGTGCTCCAGCGTCCACGTCGCCTCCGGCGCGGGATCCGATCGCCCTTGCGCCCGCTGATCCACGAAGATCAAGCGATAGCGGTCGGTAAGGGCATCCAGATAATCAGCGAATTCATAGTGATCCAGGCCCGGTCCGCCGTGCAGCACGATCACCGGATATCCGCCGCCGCGCTCCACCACATAGAGGCGCGTATCGCCCACCGGCACATAGCGGCTGCCGGGTTCGCCGCGCTCATCGGTCGTCATCGGCTCGTTCTCCTTTTGGCAAAGATTCCTCACTGCATACTATGCCGCGCAAACGTCTTTCAGAGACAAGGGGACTTGCCCACTCTGTTAGAGTGTAGATAACACGAGAGCGGGCAGGAGGGAGAGGGTGGAAAAGTGGAAGCGCCGCAGCCTTTCCCGTGTGCGGCAGATCGCCGGGGGCGCAGGGGCATTAATGGCAACAGCTTTTGCCTGGCTGCGCCTGGAACGTACTGCGCGAGCCGCGCCGCGCCTCGCCGCCGGTCCGGTCACATCCTCCGTGTTTGCCGAGGCTCAGCCGCAGATTGCGGTGGTGGTGCCAGCGCGGAATGAAGCAGAGCATCTCGCCCGCTGCGTCTGGTCGCTGGCCTTGCAAACGCTGACCCCGCGCGCCATTTGGGTGGTGGATGATCATTCCACCGACGACACCGGCATCATCGCCCAGCGCCTGGCGCATGATCTGCATGCGCTCTATCTGCTGCCTTCGGCTCCGCGCCCCGCCGGCTGGGCCGGCAAGAATTGGGCGCTGCATCAGGGCATGCGCGCCGCCCTGGCCGATGAAGGGATAGCATGGCTGCTGCTGACGGACGCCGACACGTGGCACGCGCCGTCATTGCTGGCACGCGCCTGGCAACTGGCCCGCGAAACCGGCGCGGATGTGCTGAGCATTTTGCCGCACGTCGAAGAACGTGACATGGGCGCGGTGCTGCTGCGCGCCGGAGTGGGGGAGTTTTACAGCTTCTTTTACGGCGCGCAAGACGGCTCAGGTACGGCACGGCGGCAAACGCCGCTGGTGATGGCAGCGGGCCAATTCATTCTGGCGCGCGCCGAGGTATGCCGCGCGCTGCGCTGTTTGGACCGTGATGAGCTGCGCGGGGCATTGGATGATGACCGTGCTTTCATTCTGGCGGCGCAGCGGGCCGGATTTCGCGCAGCCGTTGCGCAGGCTCCGCAATTGCTCACAACGCGGGGCTATCCCTCCTTGCGGACGGCATGGCACGGCCACGCGCATCATCTGGCGGGCGCGTTGCGCTCCCCCGGCGCGGTTGTGAGGGCATTGGCGGCGACGGTCGCGCTGCACTCCGTCACGTTGCCGACGCTGTTTGGGCTGGCGCGGGCGTGCTGGCTGGGCATGCGGGGCGGTTGGCGCGCGCAAGCCTTGCCCCTGGCCCGTTGGAGCGCGCAATGGCTGGCGATGAGCGCATTGCGCCTGCGTGCCGCCACGCTTGCCGATCTGCCGCGCTGGTATCCCCTCGCCGCGCCGCTGGGCGCGCTGTTTGCCTCTGCCCTGGCGCTGCGCCTGTTGGGGCAGCGCGGCACCGTCGTCTGGAAGGGCCGCAGATATCGTTAGAATGAGGAGCATATGGCGCAGCATACTCTTATCGAATCCGGCGATTCGGTATTGATCGGCATCGACGCGCAACCGGCACTCCTCAAGACGTTGCCTGAGGCCCTGCGAAGCCATCACGTATTTCGGCAGGCAGGCGCAGTCCGTGTTGACACGCGGCATGTTGCTGGTGTGAGCCAGCATCCGTATGCTGCTCGTCCCTCTGGGCGGGCGGGGGTGGAAGAATCCCCTCGGCTTGAGCCAGGGGAGTGTCAAGCGTGGTTGCGCACCGTCGCGCAGGTGCAGCGCTTCCGTGCCCAGCGAGCGGATCGCAACATGCGGGATGGCATGCGGCTGTGAGGCATAGGTAGGGATATTAGGTGGTGAATGCTGCACGTTTCCGAGCCGGGGGGTTTAGCCCCCGGCTCTGCGCGCTGCGGCATGCGGGCAAGCACTATGGACCGGCGACGATGCTGACGTTGTCGAAAGCCACCGTGGAAAGCTGGCCGACGTTGTGCGAGCAGACAAACAGGCCGATGGTGACGGGACCGGTCATGGTGACGCTCGTCGTCTTGCCAATGAGATACCATGTGATGCCGTCGGTGGAATACCACGAGGTGAAGGTGTTGCCGGAACGCTGCAACTTGAGCCATTCGTTGGGGGAGTTGAAGCCCGCGACGGGGGCCGTCACCGACCTGCTGCCACTGAAGTTATATTGCATGCGAATGCCGTAGCCCACCGACGGGGTGATCGGCGGCAAGGGTGCATCACAGCCATCCGGGGTGCAATTCACCCCATTGATGTTGGGCGTGTTAGGGCTGACGGTCGGCGTGACCAGCGCGTTCACATACGACGCGCCCGCCGTCGCGGACTGTTTGATCATCACCCCCGCCTTCGCCCAGGCGCTCGACACCGTTTGATAGCGCACGCGCGCAATGATGGTGCCGTTGCCGTTGAGTGCCTGATAAACGTAGTGGAACTGGTCATGGGTGCCATAGATATCCATGCCGGAACCATCAACATAGAAGCTCTGGCTGGTGACGGCATAGTCCGCCGTGCCGCTCATCAGCGGGCTGCCGATATCCACGCTCTGCCAGCCGGCGGGCAGGGTGCTGGTGACCGCTTCATAATCGGCGATGAAGCTGTTGCCCGAAGGCGAGACGGTGAAGATATCGTTCAGCGCGTGGCCGTCGGCCCAGCCGTTGAAGCGATAGCGCGCCGCGCCGATCAGTTGGGTGGGAACGCCGCTCAGCACGTGCTGCACGCCCACCACGTCTTGTTTCGTGAAGGGTCCGGTGTGCCAGGTGCCGTCAATGACATACGCTGCGCCGGGGATGTTGGTGCCGACCGTCCAGGTCGCCAGGTTGGGATGCAGATCCTTCGTCACGGTCGTCGAATTGCCCTGCGAATCCGTCACTGTCAGGGTGATGCGATAAAACGTGCCGGCGGTGTTCGAGAGATCGGTGGGGATGGTGAAGCTGCCGCTGGTGACGCCGCTGGTGGGGCCGGAGAACGGGTGTGGCACCTCTTGGGTATAAAAGGGCTTGGCCACGCCGTTCGCCATGAAATCTACCTGCCAGGTATAGGCGCTGGCGGGCAGCGCGCCATCGGTCGGGTCGCTGGCAGTGCCGCTGAAATGGATGGTGTCGCCTGCGTTATAGGTGCTGGGCGCGGTGATCTGTGCCGATGGGGCGGCGTTATTGCGCAGTTGGTGCTGATGCGCCGTGATTTTCACCGCCGGGAAGGGACCGGGCGCGGTGATCTTGGTGAAGGTCCCCTCGAAGATGCTGACGTAATAGAGGTTGCCGTCCGGTCCCTCTTGCAGATCTGCAATGGTGCCGGCGGAATTATCGAAGACTGTGTCGGAGATCGCGGTGGTGTAGGTGGGATCGAACGCGACGGCCTCGATGTCGCCCCGATTGTAATCGCCGAAGAAGACGACGTGCTGATAGGCGCTGGGGAAGGTGTTACCCGCATATGCCGCGATGGCCGAGATCGCGCCGTCCACCGGCACGTGGCCATAGGCATAGACGGGGTTGATATACCCACAACTGCCGCAGTCGCCTTCCACGAAGTCCCAGCCATAGTTGCCGCCGGGCTGGATGACGTTCAGTTCTTCCCAATAACTCGAGCCGGTGTCAGCCACGATGGCGCGGCCATCCGGCAGGAACGAGAAGCGGAACGGGTTGCGCAAGCCGTAGGCATAGATCGCCGGAACCGCGCCGGGGATGTGAATGAACGGGTTGTCGGCGGGGATGGAGCCATCCAGGTTGAAGCGCAGAATTTTGCCATAGATGTTGGTCAAGGTCTGCGCGTTGGTGATGGACGGCACGTTGTCGCCCACCGACCACCACAGTTTGCCATCCGGCCCGATGTGCAGGTCGTTGGCGCTGTGATGCGGGTTCTGCGCCTGATTGCCCTTATAGATGACCTTTTCGCTGGCCATGTTGAGCGCGCCGTTTTGGATGGTGAAGCGCGACACCTGGGCATGCTCGTCGGTTGTGGTATAGGAAACGTAGATGTAGCCGTTGCCGGCGAAGTTGGGGTCCAGCGCCATGCCCAGCAAGCCCTTTTCGGCGGAGCCATCGGTGTTGAGCGTGCCAACCGGGGTGGGTTGCACCGCGCCGTTGTGATAAAGCAGAATGGTGCCGCTCTGCTCGCCGATGTAGATGTCGCCGTTAGGCGCAAAGGTGAAGACGGTCGGATTTTTCAGGCCATGCGCCAGTTGGGTTTTGGCAAAGCCCGCAGGCACACCGCCGGTGGGGGAATAGGTGCCGGGGAAAGCGGATGCCGCCTGCGCGCGCGTCCCTG
Source organism: Pseudomonadota bacterium (assembly GCA_021323815.1). GTDB lineage: Bacteria > Chloroflexota > Ktedonobacteria > Ktedonobacterales > JACDGC01 > JAJPKG01. The sequence continues at coordinate 5,492 of JAJPKG010000351.1, read as the reverse complement.
GCAGCGACAACAGGGCCGCCATGACGACGAGCAACGCCATCGGCAAGAGCCGCGCCGGCATGTTGCTTTGCCGGCGCGTGGGGGAAAAGGGATGGTTCATGTGGGACGATCCTCGGTCTACATCGTGGCACGGCTGTAATGCCGCGTGCCTAATGTGAATCGGAGGAGTCTATCCGTGATGCCTCGCGGTGTGATAACACATCCGCATTGTAGCGACACATGCATGATTTATGAAGATCATAGCCCAAAGGTCCTCGCCGTCACCGCCGCAGATGGGGAGCATTAGGCCAGCGTCGCTGGATCGATCTCCGCCACCGATTCGAGGATGTGCGTCGGGCGATAGGGGAAGCGCTCCACGTGCTCGCGTGCCGTCACGCCGGTCAGCACCAACACGGTGCGCATGCCCGATTCTGTGCCGGCAATGATGTCGGTGTCCATTCGGTCGCCAATCATCACCGATGATTCCGAATGGCCGCCGATCTGGCGCAAGGCCGAGCGCATCATCAGCGGGTTCGGCTTGCCGACATAATAGGGCTTCACGCCCGTTGCCTCGGCAATGAGTGCGGCAACTGCGCCGGTCGCCGGCACCATCCCCGTTTCCGTCGGGCCGATGACATCCGGATTGGTGGCGATGAAGCGCGCCCCTTCCATGATCAGGCGGATCGCTTGCGTGAGACGCTGGAAGCTATAGGTGATGGTCTCGCCCAGCACCACGTAATCGGGGCGCGCATCGGTCAGGATGAATCCCGCGTCGTGCATGGCCGTCGTCAAGCCCGACTCGCCGATGACATAAGCCGTTCCGTTGGGCTTCTGTTGCTTCAAGAATTGCGCCGTCGCCAGCCCTGAGGTGAACAGCTCGTGGGTCTGCACGTGCAGCCCGATACGTTCCAACCGTGCCTGCAAATCGCGCGGGGTGTACATCGAATTGTTGGTGAGGATCAAGAATGGCTTGCCCGCTGCCCGCAGCCGTTCGATGAAGGCATCTGCCCCCGGAATGAGGTGGGTGCCGCGAATCAGCACCCCGTCCATATCCATCAAATAGGTTGCAATCGCCGTTGGATTCTCGCTCATGAGCGCCTCCCGCTGTGTTCCCTGCCTGTTCGTCCACAGTATATCCCAAACCTGTTAAAAGCGTGAGGAGAACACTATCTCCCGGCGCATGCATTTGAGCGAGAGCGGCAGTGGCGTACGCCAATAATGGCTCCCTGGCGATGCACAGGAGCGTGCGCCGATGTCGTGCTCCCATCTGCCATAAACATAAACCGCACGAATGATGCAACGGAAGCATCAGCGCGCGATCAGTTCGTGAGCAATCCGGCGGATCTCATCGGGGGTGGTGATGCCGCCGGGGCCGATGACCGTCACCAGCGCGAGCGGCACGCGCTCAAAGACGACCGCTTCGACGGTGACGCCGGGGATGGGATTTGGCGCGATGAGGGCGGGATCGAAGCGTTCGGGCTGCCACTGCCAGTCGGCGGGAGCGATTTTGGCGCGCTCAGCGAGCACATACATGGGAATATGCGCGGCCTGGGCGGCCAGCGCCAGGGGATGCGTGCCGGTCTTGTTGACGGCATATCCTTCGGCGAGCAAGGCATCCACGCCGGCAACGGCACAGTCAGCCTCGGCAACGGCGAGAGACATGGCGGCATCCGCGACCAGGCGCGCACGAGCATGCGGCAACGCGGCGGCGATCTCGCGGGCGGCGTCGGCCCCCTCGCCGCCGGGGCGCGATTCCAGGCAGGTGACGGCAGCGATATGCTCAGCGGCGGACTGCAAGACGCGGGTTACGGTCGCGGAACGGCTGAGCGTGACAATGCGCGCGTGTTCCGGCAGCCGTTCCATCAAGCGCGCGCCAATGTGTTCAGGGGCGACTTGTGCCTCAGTGATAAGCGCGTCGATGGTTGATTGCGCCGCCTGCAATGCGGGCAGCGCGTCATCCCCGCCCGCGGCCAGCGCCACGCGACGGGCGACGTGCGCCAGCGGAGCCATGCTGGGCCGCGCCCCTTCCACCTGGTCGCACGTCTCGCGCAGCAGAGCAAGTGCATCCGCAGCCGGCGCGTCGCCGGAAATCCCCGCCCGGCAGATGGCGCGCAGCAGCCGCACCGCCCGCTGAGCGATGGCGCTCGCCCCCCGCTCGTGATCCCCGCGAATCGCCGCGATCTCTGACGCGATATGGTGTCGCAGATCATCAGATGCGTTCATGATTGCTTCTCCAACAGCGATCCCGCGCTGGGGATGTCCCTGTCCATCCTTCAGTCATGGCGGCGCACGATCATGGCATCGATATTTTTCGGCGCGGTGGTCAGCACCTCGCGGCCGTCGCGCCGTACCACCACCGCGTCTTCGATGCGAATGCCGCCTTCGCCGGTGAAATAGACCCCCGGCTCGACGGTGACGATGCTGCCTTCCGGCACGACGACCTCCGGCGCGGAATGGTAGCTCAGGAGCGGATCTTCGTGGATCTCCAATCCGGTGCCATGCCCGGTGCCGTGAATATAGCGCTCGGCCAGGCCGGCGCGGGCCAGGCTCTCACGCGCCAGGGCGTCGGCGGCCTGGCCGGTCATGCCGGCGCGCAGATCGCGCTCGCAGGTTTCGTTGGCGGCCAGCACATGCGCATAGCGTTCGCGCCAAACCGGCGGCGCGTCATCCAGAAAGACGGTGCGGGTCATGTCGGCGCAATAACCCCGGAATTTCGCTCCCATGTCGATGATGATCGGCTCGCCCGGCTGCAACACCCGCGCGCCCGGCGTGGCGTGAGGCCGCGCGCCGTTCGCTCCGGTGGCCACGATGCTGTCAAACGCCAGATCTTCCGCGCCCAGCCGCAGCATGGTGACGTAGATCTCCGCCGCCACCTGCTGCTCGGTGAGATCCGGCTGGCGCAAGAAGCGCAGCAGATGCTCGAACGTCTGGCAGGTGATCTCGGTGGCGCGGCGTGTCAGCGCGATCTCTTCAGGGGACTTGACGGCGCGCAACGGTTCGATCAACCGGCGTGTGGCCACCACTCTGAAGAGGCGTCGTCCCCCTTTGCTGAGCGCCTGCCCCTGTGCCAGCGTCAGGTGATCCGCTTCCACGCCCAGCATGCGCGGGGTCTGGCCGGTTTGGGCGCGCTGCCAGCCGAGATCGCGCAGCGTCGCCGCCACCAACTGCGCCAGCGGCTCGCGCCGGTCCACCACCGCCACATCCGGCGCTTCTTCACGCGCCTGTTCGGTGTAGCGCCCGTCGGTGAGCAAGACAACGGCGTCATGGGTCAGCACCACGCGCCCGGCAGAGTCTTCGCCGTCGTCGTGACCATAAAACCCCGTCACATAATAGCGATTCTGCGGATTGCTGATGAGCAAAGCATCCAGCCCGGCCTGGCGCATGCGTTCCCGCACGGCGGCACGCCGCTGGATGACAGGATTTTTCATGAGGAAGCTCCTTATCTACCAGCCGCGAGCGCGGATGATTTCGACGGCGCGGCGCGCCCATGAGGCCAGGCGGGCGCGGGCGTCGCGGTCTTCTTCGTCGGTTTGCGAGCCGCGCACGTCGCGCACCATCCATTCCGCGCCCATCAAGAAGGTGCGTACCCAACCGAGATCGCACAGCAGCGCCCAGGTGGCGTCATCTTGCACCGCCGTGACGCCGTGACGCAGCAGCGCGGCGCGGTGCAGTTCCAGCGTGTGCAAGGGATCGAGCGTGTGCCAGGTATGCGCCAGCCACAGGCTGTCGAAGGTGGCCGGTCCGGCGGTGACCAGCGCCCAGTCCAGCAGCACCAGTTGTTCGACGGGCGCAGCCTCGCCCTGCGCGCGGGCGAGATCGGCGGTGGCGTCGTGCAGCGGGGTCGGAGAAAGCCCGCCCATGTTTGCGATCCACGTGTCGCCGTGCGCCAGCGTTGCGGGTGCCGCGCCGGCTGCTGCCAGCAGGGCGCTGGGATTCATCAACGTGTGCCAAATCGTCGTGCCGTCCTCGTCGTCCAAGAAGCGCCAGAGATAGGGCCACATGCGCATGGCCTGGTCGCCATAGGTGTCGATGCCCGGCTGCATGCCGGTGGATTGCCCCAGCCGCTCGACGGTCAGCGTCAGAAAGGCATCGGCGGGGGTGGCCAGCCAGGGATGATCGCGCAGGCCCGGATATTCCCAGAAAGCAGCATGCATCGCCGCCAGATGATCGATGATGCGCGCCACCAGATGCTCGTCGGCGGGTTCATAGCACAGAGACGACGGATAGACGACGGGGGTGAGATCGGGCATCAGCAGCGCGCCCTCGCCCGCCGACCATTGTGCCACGCCCAGCACCGGCACGCGGATGGCTTGCGGCATGCGCTCCCACAGGTCCGATTGGGTGAAGGCGATCTCGCGGCCCCGCGCGTCGCCGGAGGCATGCATCAGCCAGTTTGTTCCGGCGTTGATGTGTTTGAGGACAGCGTTGGCAAAGAGATCGCCGTTCGAGAGGCTGATGCGTTCCAGCGTCGCGCCGCTCAGCCCGCCTTCCATCTGGTTGATGAAGACGGTCCACGCGCCTTCCGGCAAACCTAGCAAAGCGCGCAAGGTCTGGGGCGCAGTCAATTCGCTGAGTGACGCGAACACGGGGGGATGTGGCAGCAACATGGGAACCTCAGATGAGCAGTGGAGTGGAAGGCATTCAACAGGCACCGTTTGCAATACCTGTAGGGGCGATGGCATGCCTCGCTCGTCCGTTCAACGAGCGCGATCCATGCCCGCAACGCCCACCAGGAGCATTGATCGCTAGCATCATTTGCCCCGGCTCGGAACAGAACCCCCTCCGGGCTGTGATTGGCACAATGACATCATTGATTATACCGCGACAGCGAGAAACCATGCGACGACCAAGAGCAGTGCATCCGTCACCAATAACAAGAAATGGCGCTTGAAATGCGCGCCATCAGGCAGGCTGGGCGCGCGAAAGGTGAAGATGGCGGCTAGCAGTAATAGCGTCGCGCCGATCCCAACGAGTGCTACGACCCATTGGCGTGGCGGTGTGGGGGTGAACGGAATCAGGACCGCGCAAAGGATGATCGCCGACGCGAAAGCAATCCAACAGGCAAGAGGCGCATAATTCCCAAGCACCTGCGTCAGGCCGCGCACCCCGGCGGCGGCATCGGCTTCGGCATCGGGCAGCGCGTCGGCCAGGTGGAGGCCGATGCCGAGGAAAAGGCCCAGCGGCAACGCGGTGAACAGCGCCGGGGTGAGGCGCGCGAAGATATCCCACGCCAGCAGGGGAATGGTGGGGAATGCCAGGCCGAGCATGAGGCCGCTGAACGGCGTGGATTTGACGCCGAGATCATAGGCAAAGCCCAACGCCAGGAAGACGCATGCCAGAGCGAGGCTGACGGGACCATAGGGGATGAAGAGCACAACCATCGCGGCGGCAAGGATGATGGCCGCCCAGAGCGCGAACGGCGGCGAGATCGCTCCCGTCACCAGCGGCTTGCGTTTCTGGGGGTTGCTGGCATCGGCAGCGCGGTCGCGATAATCATTCAGGGCGCTGATGGC
>JAJPKG010000154.1 GCA_021323815.1 Pseudomonadota bacterium | reverse complement strand
TGATGGATCAGCTCATCGGCGATGACCGGCTGCGGGTAGATCTCGCTGAACTGGCGCAGCATATCGCGCAGCAGGGGCCGAACAACTATCGCACGCGCTATTCCATGACCGGTGACGAGCCGCTGACGCTGGCCGAGGCGATGCAGGTGATGGGCGAGCTGCAAGGGCTGGACGACCTGGAAGCGCAAATGCAGGCCGCGCGCCGCCAGGGCAACCTGGACGGCATTGACAGCGAACGCATGCGCGCGCTGATGGGCGAAGAAGACGCCGCCGCCCTGGATGAACTGAAAAACCTGATGCGCGAACTGGAAGAAGCGGGCTACATCGAACGTCGCGGCAACCGCTGGCAGCTGACCTCAGCGGGCATCCGCAAGATCGGCCAAAAGGCGCTGCAAGATATGTTCGCTCAGCTTGACAAAGATGCTTTCGGCCAGCACGCCATCGAGCAGCGCGGCGCGGGCGGCGAGCGCACCGACGACACCAAGCCCTACGTCTTCGGTGATCCCTTCCTGCTGGACCTGCAAAAGACCATCATGAACGCCGTGGAACGCGGCGAGCGGATGGCCCCATCCATTCGCCTGACGCCCGATGATTTCGAGGTCTATCGCACGGAGCTGATGACGCAATCCTCGACGGTGCTGATGATCGACATGTCATTGTCGATGATTTACAGTGGCGCGGCGACGGCATCGAAAAAAGTCGCGGTGGCTCTCGAATCATTGATTCGCGGCCAGTTTCCCCGCGACAACCTCTATGTTGTCGGCTTCTCACGCGTGGCCCGCGAGTTCAAACGCGACGAATTGGTAGAGATCGGCCCCGAAGACCATTCGCAGGGCACCAACATGGTGCATGGGCTGATGCTGGCGCGACACCTGCTGAGCCGCCACAAGGGCGGCAACAAGCAGATCATCATGGTGACAGACGGCGGCCCCACCATGATGTGGGATAAAGACTACCAGGATTGGCTCTTCACCTATCCCTACACCCAGCCGGCGGAACTGCAAACGCTGCTGGAAGTGCAGCGCTGCACCCGCGAGAACATCACCATCAACACCTTCATGCTGGTGCGCGATCCCGATCTGGTGGAGTTCGTCACGCAGATGTCCGAGATCAACAAGGGCCGCGCCTTCTTCACCGCGCCGGAAGATCTGGGCCGCTACCTGCTGGTGGACTACCTCGCCAGCAAGCAGGTGTTCCGGCAATAATCCTTCAGATGGGCGAGGTTTCTTTGCCGCGCCCATCGCGCTCTCTTCCTCTATAATTGCCGTCCTGTTGCTCGGCATGTGGCTTCAGCGCCGGGACGGATGATTCCCAGCGATGTTTGCGGAATCGATTTTATGCACTTCTTATACTGACAATGAAGATGATATTTTTTTCGTGAATGGAGATCGTCATGGATATTATCCTTGCGTTGATCATGCTCCTGGGAGGCTCGGCTGGGGGATATGTCATGGGGCGAAAAACGATGCGCGCCGCCCCTCAGCCGGAAAACGAGAGCGACAATCCATCACATGAGCGCGTGCTGGCTTACAGCGAGCGCTTTCGTTTATGCAATCAATGGCAATCCGTCTTAGAGTCGTTTCAACGCGAACTGCTTCATGTGACGGCGCTCGATGACGTGATCAACGCTTATGCCCTGGCCATACGGCGTGAGTTTGCAGACATGCAACTCGTGTTCGCGGTTGGGCCACTCAAAGATATTTTGCTCTTGCACACGATGGCTTCAGCGAACCGCAGCCACGTCAATCTCGGCACAAGCTCATGTTTTGTCAGCATGCCGCCGATGGAACAGACGCTGCAAGAAGAACTGGTAAGTGATCTGTACCACGAACTGAAACAACACGGCACAGAGAAAAGATGGCATCTCCTGCGAGAATTGCAGCCGACGCTGCAAAACCGGCTGAGCGAGCGCTATAGGTTAAACGGCCAGAGCATCGTCATTCCCCTGTTGAGTGGAACCGTCCTGTGCGGCGTTTTGTTGCTTGCCGAACCCAACCTCACCAAACATGCAGATATGCTCAGTGACTATGGGCGCTTTGCCAGCATGGGGGCGGATATCATCGCAACCTGGATTCGCTGTATGGCCCCGCAGTTGCTCGCCGGTACTGCCAGCGATCCCATCGGGGCCTTGCCGATCCACGCCCTCGCTTCGCTTTCCGTTTTAGAGCAATCAGCTGCCATGCTGCAAGAGAGCGCGGAAGCACAAGAGCAAGTGGCGGAACTCGCCAACTATGCTCGCGTCATCAATGAGCAAGATGCGGAAATATCACTCCTCGCCTCGCAAACATGCCAGACGGTTCGGCGCATCTGCCAGGCGGATTTCACCCTGTTTCTTTGTCCTGCCTCACCTGAGGCGGACGCGGACTTTGCCGTGTATGCCGTTGACGCCGGTTCGTGGTCATGGTCCAGCTATCAGGGATATTCAGGCGTCGAGACGCATCCCAAACTCGATGAGGCACTGGTCAAACACTGGCCGGATCGCTTTGTCGCGCAAACGCGCGCGTCCACCCAGGTCTTGCAGGCGCGCTCGCGGAGCGAAGCGCTGCTCTTAGCCAGGAACATCACAGAGATGTTGGGGGCGGAAACTCTGCTGATTGTGCCGGCGCACATTCGCTCCCACTGCGCGGCAATCATCGTCGCCGGAAGGAAAGGCCCTGGGGGATTTGGGGATTCACAAGGGCTGGTTGCGTCATCGGTCGCGGCGCTGGCCAGCATGAGCATTGCCACCATGCGCCTGTTGCAGCAAACCCAAACGCTCCAGCAGTCGGCAACGGACGGGTGGAAGCTGGCCGCCACTGTGACCAAACAGGCGATAGCCACGCTGGGTGGCATCCTGCAAAAG
>JAJPKG010000064.1 GCA_021323815.1 Pseudomonadota bacterium | reverse complement strand
GCGAAGGCGGCGGAGCGAGCGAGGCTGACATTCACCTGGCTCAGCAGCAGTGCAGCCACCGCCAGGCTGCCCACGATGCCCAAAATGGTCATCAGCCCCATGTACCCTGATGCCGCGCCGCGCTGTTCTTCCGGCACCAGATCGGGCAGCAATCCCTGATAGGCTGCATTGGTGATGACACCGGCCAGATGCATGATCCCCAGCATCACCAGGAAGAGGGCGGTGTTATGGGTATAGGCCAGCACAACGGTGGCAGCGATCATCACGCTGGCCCCGCCCAGGATGTAAGGACGCCGCCGGCCCAGCGGCGTGCGCGTGCGGTCCGAGAGCAATCCCGCCAGGGGCATCACCACCAAAGCGATACCTGCGCCGACCCCGGCCATCCAGCCGAGAATGATGGCTTGCTGCGAGGAGCCGACGCCGCCCGGCGCGACAAAGAGCACCACCTGCAACGGCACAATGATGGGCAACAGGGCGGCGGATTGAAAGTTGAGGCTGAGCCAGAAAAAACTGAGCAGCACGTGATCTCTGATGCTGAGCAGCTCATGCGCTTCCTGGCGTCGCGGTGCCACAGCATGATGCGCGGATGATTTCATGCGTCGATTCCTTGAACAATGGAGATATCTTGCGTTCTGCATCACTCGTGCCACTTCCGGCAAATCAAATGCTTATTCCCGCGATGTATATCCTGTCATGACATAGTTCTCTTTTGCAATGCCATTCCTGTGAAGAAGCCCTGGAAGACGACTTTCCCGGCATCTTCCAGGACTTTTTCGGCGATGGCGGCATCATCGACGGTTTCGGCATCTTCGTTGAGGAAACCGATGAGGATGACGATGTTTGATAAACCAAACCGTCAGGTCTTCAATCTCCGGCGGTGTAAATATCTGCCGGGGTGATGCCCAGGTCTTCATCTTCGCCTTGAACGGGGTGGTCTTGCGCCCCGGCCTCAGGTTTGTCGGTCATGGTGGGCGTGAGTGTATCATCCGCCTGCCCCGTTGCGGCGTCGATCTCCTGTTGCGACACCTCATCCTGATCGCTATGACGGCGCAGGCGCTCGATGTCTTCTTTGGTCAACGGTTTGGCAGTGCCGGGCGGCGTTGCTTGCGCGTGCGGCGTGTCGGCCTGCGCCTGTCTGTTGTTGCGCTGTCTGTCTTCCTGCATGGGTTCCGGCACGGCATTTGAGGTTGGTTTGGGCTGTAACATCGGGCGACCTCCTCTGGAATCATGGATCACTGATGCACATGCATGAGTGAAGGACTGCACGCTGCATGCCGGATGCTGCGGCTGAGCCTGTCAACTATGCTTCTTTGCGCTCCGCGTCGATGACGTGACCATACTGCTCCCCCATCGCCGAGCGCACCTCGCGCTCGATATCTTCCACAATGCTGAAGACGCCGCGAACGGCCTGGAAGATGCCGACCGTCACTACGGCACCATAGGCCAGGGCCAGCCCCAGAACAAGCGAGATCAGGTGCTGGAACAACGTGGTGTGGCCGCCATTGAACATGAAGCCCAGCACCTCACCGATGACGATGCCGCCCAGACCTGCCCCCAGCCCGGCACGCGCGATGCTGCGCCAAGCGCGCCGCACTCCCTGCCACAACCGTTGTTGAATATTGGGAACAATCATATACTTGACCCCGTCTGTCTGTGTGTCTCCCTAGCCGGCCTGATCGTTGCTATAGGTGAGTTGGTACGGCTGAGCATACTCAAGGAGAGGAGGCGCGCATCAAAGGCTTTCCAGTGATGCGGATGCTGTGCCTGCTGGTCAGTCTCTCTTAGCAGTATACGATATATCTTCTGATGGGTGATAGAGGAATACCATGGATATTTTGGTGGAATCGGTCACAACGCGCCTTGCCTTTGCGCGCGCGCGCCACGTTGCTGCTTTCGTCCACACCTGCACGGCCCTGTTGGTGGGGCTGACCGGCGTGGCAGACATGGCGGCGTCATTCCTGCCGCGCACGCACCTGGCGCGGTTGCTGATCTATTGGCCGCTGTCGTTTGAATTTGAGTTCAGCGCATTCGGTGTGCTCATCGGCTTTGGGCTGATCATGCTGGCGAGCGGGCTGGCGCGCGGCAAGCGCCATGCCTGGCAGATCACCAGCATCTTGCTGTTGCTCTCGCTGGTGTGGCAACTCACGCGGGGGCATGTGCTGGTGGCGATCTGGCTCACCGGCCTGCTGGGATTGCTCATCGGCGGCCTTGCGCCCTTTTTCCGCGCCAAAAGTGATCCGCCGGCGCTGTGGCGCGGCTATGCTTCCCTGGCGGGCGGTGTGCTGCTGGTCTATCTTTACGCGCTGGGCGGCACACTGGTGTTGGAACATCGCCTCGCGCCCGTCGAAAGCCTGGAGCGCGTCATTGACGGGCTGCAAAAGCTGCTGGACGATATGCCGGTCCTCAGCAACCATGTAACCCAGGCGGTGCGGCTGTGGTTTTTCGAGCGCACCCTGGCCCTGGTCACCTGCGGCGCATTTTTCTATGGGTTGGTGGAGATCTTGCGCCCGGCCATCTCGTTGCATCACAGCGCGCATGATGACCGCCCTGTTGTGGCGCGGCTGGCGCGGAAATTTGGCGCGAACACGGTCAATGCCTTCGCCCTGGCCCCCGAAAAACGCTATTTCCTCGCCAGCGGCAATCGCGGCGCGGTGGCTTATGCCATTGCCGAGCGCATGGCTGTCGTCGCGGGCGATCCTATTGCCGCGCCGGAAGATATCCCCCTGGTGCTGGCAGAGTTCGCCCGCTGGTGCCACGAACACGATCTGCAACCGGCCTTCTGGCAGGTGCGCGAGGTCCATCTGGATGCCTATCGCGCGCAGGGCTGGCAGATCCTGAAGATCGGCGAAGAAGCGGTGGTTGATCTCGCGTCTTTCACGCTCAAAGGCGGCGCGATGCAAAACGTGCGCACCACGCTGCGCCACGCCGAGAAAGCCGGCGTCAGCGTGCGTTTCTTCCGGGGATACATCACTGATCCTGCCCTCGCCGCCGGGGTGGATGCGCTGTCACGCGCCTGGCTGGCAACGAAGGGCGGGAGCGAAATGGGATTCAGCATGGGCCGCTGGGGCGACCACTATATGACGGAGCGGGTGATCGCGGTCGCCGTCGCGCAAGATGGGCAACCGTTGGCCTTCACCACGTTCGTTCCCGTGCCGGGCCGCCAGGGGTGGGCGCTGGACCTGATGCGCCGCGCGCCGCACAGCGTTGCCGGCACGATGGAATTGTTGCTGGTGCGCGCCATCGAGCGCTTCCGCGACGAGGGGGCGGCATGCCTCAGCCTGGGGCTGGCCCCGCTGGCGAATGCCAACGAGGAGCCGTTGACGAATATTGGGCAGTTCTGCTGCGCTTTCTCGGCGCGCTTTGGCTCTAATAAGCAGGCGGCATCTCTGGTGCAGTTCAAGCGCAAGTTTGGGCCGCGCTGGGAGTCGCGCTATGTGGTGTATCCCGGCACGCTCTCCTTGCCGCGCCTGGGCCTGGCCGTGCTGTCGGTGCATCTGTGCCGGTCGTGGCGCTCGTGGCACACACTGCGCTCATTCATCCCGGCGCGGCGGGCGGGCGAGTGAAGAAGAGCGCGGATCGGTTCTCGTTGCCCAGCGTGCCTTCAGGCGAGCGCGCCGGGCGGCTTCTAACGCCCGGCGGCGCTGTTCCTCGCGGCGTTCGCGCACCACGTTGCCCACGATCCCCAGCACCAGCAGCAACGTGATCAGGCTGAAGCCGCCCAGCAGCACCGGCGCTTTGCTCCCCAGCCCCAGCAAACCCGGATCGGTGATTTGCACGGTCAGGTGTGCCGTGCCGGGCAGTCCTGCTTTGTCGATGGCCTGCACCTTGACGACGTATGTCCCTGCTTTGGTGAAGCGATGGGACACCGTTGGAGAAACGGTAGTCGTATCAGTTCCATCACCGAAAAGCCAGTGATATTTCACAATGACATCGCCTGGCTGGCTGGTGGGGGACGACTGCGAGGCGTCGAAGGTGAGACTCGCACCCACATGCGCACTGAGGCTGCTGGCACTCAGATGCGCCTGGGGCAATTCCAGCGCCACCACCACCGGCACAGTCGCCACGCTCACCGCGCCGCGCGCATCCTTCACAATCAGCGCCACAAAGGTGCGGCCCGGCAAGATAAACTTATGCGCAACCTGCTCGCCGTGCGCTTCATCAGACGTGTCGTTGAAATCCCAGGTGTAACTCAGGCTGCCACCCACCAGGGAATGCGAACCGGCGGCACTGTAACTGAGCGACATGCCAAGCTGCACATAGGTATCGCTGGCACTGATCTGCGCGACGGGAGGATTATCAAAATGCTGCGCGATGACCGTGATGGAGGCGCTATCGAAGTTCGGATCGCTATTCGTCGGGTCTTTGGGATCGATGAATTGCAAGCGCACGGCATACGTGCCGGGTTTGGTATACATGTGGGTCGTTTTGAATCCGCTGCCGGTCTGCCCGTCGCCGAAATCCCATTTCCATTGATACTGATCAGGATTGATCGGCGTCGGAAGCCGCGAGAGATCTTCAGTGAACGTGACGGGCTGGTTGACGGTATATTGGCCGGGGAACAGCCCCGATGGCGCGCCCGGCGGCGTGGTGGGCAAGATGGGCGTCGTCACTGCCAGCTCGCCATCAGCCGACATCGTCTGCGGCTGACCTAATCCGCACGCCCATGCCGGGCGCTGCCCCAGCACGACGCGCTCCTGTTGCAACGCCGGCCCCCACACGGCAAGCGCCAGTCCTAACGCCAAACTCATAACCAAGATGCCGAATCGCTTCATCATAGAGTGCCCTTGAGCAACGGGCGAGGCATGCCTCGCCTCTACGGATGTGCCGTGAGCAACCAGGACAGCACGCAGTATTTCGATAAGCATATCTGGCCCCCTACGGATGTGCCATCGTCACCATGACATCGTTAGGATACATCCCCAGGTGGAGTTGCGCGACGACCTGCATGCTGTTGGCGTCAATGACCGTGACGGTGTTGCCGATGGTGTTGGCGGCGAACAGATAGCGCCCGTCGGGGCTGGCGGCCACGCCGTGCGGTCCTGCGCCGGTGGGGACGGTGGCGACAAGGCGCTGTTGTGCCGCGTCCACGATGCTGACGGCCCCGCTGCCGTTGTCGGCCACCACCACGCGCGTGCTGTGCGGGATGGCTGCCACCAGCGCGGGTCGCAGGCCAATCTGCGCGGCACCAATGGCTTTGCGACTGGCCACATCGATGATCCACAATTTGGCGAAGGTGAGATCGCTGGCATATAACTGCCGTCCATCCGGGCTGAGCGCAACGCCGAACGGTTCCGAGCCGTCTTGCAGGTGAATGGTTGCCACGACGCGCTGAGCTTGCGGATCAATGACGACAAGCGCGCCGCCACGCGGGCAGGCGACATAGAGCGCGCGGCCATCGGGGGCCATGACGATGCCGTGCGGTCCATCCGGCGTGGGAATCGTCCCCCTGATGCGGTGCGTGGCGACATCCACCACCGTCACCTCGGTCCCGGCGAAATCCGTCACGAAAGCGGTCGCGCCGTCGGGACTGAAGGCGATGTGTACCGGCCCCGCGCCCACCGGCACCGTCCAGGCCAGCCGATCAGTTGTGAGATCGATCACCCAGACGTTGAAGCCGTTGCTATTCGTCACCCACAGATAGCGCCCTCCCGGCTGTAACGCCAACCCATGCGGCCCACCGCCAATCGCCAGCGTTGTTTGCCCCAGCAGCGCCACATCGCCCGATTCCAGATCCGTCACGGCAACGTGATATGCCGCCAGTTGCGCCGGCAAAGGATACGGCGCGCGGGCGATCTCCGGCGCGGTTGTGGTGCTGGTGCGGGGAGATGTTCCCTGGCGCATCATCAAAACGATCCCCACCAGCATCAGCAGACAGATGACTACTGCCCCTGCCACCCGCGCTTTGCTCACGCCCATGCCTCACCTTCCCCTGGATTTCACGTCCCATTATGCCAGGAATCACTCGCGTAGGCAAACAACGTAGGACATGTTGCCCCTGGCATGCGCCATCATTTCGATATATCTTGCTGGCATGGAACATGCGGTATATATATCTTAGATATATCGTTTACTGGGATGCTGGGAGAGGGATTTCCATCTGGACGAGGTTATCACCGCTGTTGATCAGGCTTATTCTGACGCTCGCCATTTTTGCGGCGACATTGGTCGGCATTCTGTTTCGTCCCTGGCGCGTGAATGAGGGAGTGGCCGCGCTCATTGGTGGCGCGCTGGTGCTGCTCACCGGGCTGGTGGCGCTGCCTCAGGCAGCGAGGGCATTGCTAGCAGACTGGAACGTCTTTCTCTTTTTCCTGGGCATGATGGCGCTCAGCGCTCTTGCTGAGGAAGCGGGATTTTTCGATTGGGCAGCAGCGAGCGCGGCGCGGCTAGCACGGGGCAGCGAGGCGCGGCTGCTCATCGGCGTCATGCTGCTGGGCACGCTGACTTCCACCCTGCTTTCCAATGATGCCACTGCGCTGATTCTCACGCCCATTGTCTTCAACCTGGTACGCAAGCTGGAACTTGATCCGTTGCCGTTCACCTTTGCGTGCGTCTTCATCGCAGACTCAGCTTCTTTCGTGCTGCCGGTCAGCAATCCCATCAACATTATTCTGCTGGATAGCTTTCACCTGTCATTGGGCGAATTCCTGCGGCTGTTGCTGCTGCCCAGCATCGTTGTCGTCGCGCTCAACATCCTGCTGTTCCACTTGCTTTTCCGCAAGCGTGTGCGCGGGAACTTCGACGCGGCGGCGTTGCAAAATCCGCTGGCAGGGGTGCGCGACGTGGGCTATTTTCGCTTCACGCTGGCGGTGCTGGCGCTGGTCGCGGTCGCGTATATCGCGTGTTCCATCGCGCAGGTGCCGCTCTCGCTGGTGGCGATCTGTGGCGCGCTGCTGCTTTTCGCCGGTGGGCTGATGCGCGGCGTGACCTCGCCGGCACGCACCGCAAAGGTGATCTCCTGGCCGATCTTCGGCTTCATCGCGGGGATGCTGCTGGTGGTGCAAGCGGTGGAAAACGTGGGGCTGGCGCGCATGTTCGGCAACGCGTTGTTGCAGGCGGGCGGCGCGGCCAGCGATGGGCATCATCCCACCCTGGCGCTGGTGGGGGTGCTGACGTTTGGCAGCGCCATCGGCTCGAACTTGATCAACAACATCCCGATGGCGTTTGTGATGACCGCCGCGCTGCGCCACATCAGCGCGCTCACGCGGCGCACGCAACTGGCGCTCATCGGCGCGACCATCTTTGGCTGCGATCTGGGGCCGAATCTCACCATCATCGGCTCGCTGGCAAAAGTCTTCTGGCTGCTGCTGCTGCGCCAGCGCGGGCTGAAAGTTTCCGCGCTGGACTATATCAAGGTGGGCATCATCGTGACGCCGCCGATGCTGATCGCCGGGAGCCTGGTCTTATGGTTGCTGGTGCGCTGAAATCGCTCAACGCAATTTTGGCGCGAAGATGTAACCCAGCACCAAACCCGCGAGCAAGCCGCCCAGGTGCGCCTGCCAGGCGAGATCCGTATTGACAACGTTGAGCACGACGTTGAGGCCCAGCCAGAAAAGCCATTGCTGCAACATGCTGTTCGCCGCTTGCCCCAGTTGGTTGCGATAGGCGAAGAAGAACGCACCCAACGCGCCGAAGATGCCCGCGATGGCACCCGAAGCGCCGACCGCTGCGGCGTTTGGGCCGGCGAACAACAGGAAAGCCAGGCTGGCGATCAGGCCGGTGCCGAAATAAAGCACCAGATAGCGCCCTGTGCCATAGATACGCTCCACAAACGGCCCGATGAAAAAGAGCGAGAGCATGTTGAAGAAGATATGCGTGATATTCTCATGGAGAAACATCACCGTGAACAGGCGATACCATTGCCCCTGCTCAACCAGAAAGTTGACCTGCGCGCCCGCGTCAGTGATG
>JAJPKG010000371.1 GCA_021323815.1 Pseudomonadota bacterium | reverse complement strand
CGGACGAACTGGCGCAATCAACCACATTGATCGCGCGGGAAGTCGCCCAGCCACAGCCGAACAAACTCACCATCCAGGCGTTGTTGCAGGGTATCGCGCAGAATGTACAGTCGGTTGGCAGCGTGGTCATGGCGCTCGACGCGCTGAAAGCGGCGCTTGGCCCATTGCTGCATTAGCGCGCTTTTCAGATGATGTTGACCGAGCGCGAGATCAACAGCACCAGCACCAGCATGGAGATCAGCGACTCGCTCATCATCATCAGCTTGGCACGGCGCGTGAGCGGCATGGTGTCGGCGGGACTGAGCGCGGTGGACGTGCAGAACGCCAAGAAAAGATAATCAATGAAGCCGGGGAACCAGCCCTTCATATCCACGTCGCGCTGTTGCTGCGGAAACTGAAAATCCGCCGCCTGATGGCGGTTGCGCCGCCGGTTAATGGGACCGTTGCCGTCCATTTCCCAATACCAGATGCCGAAGATCAGCACGTTGCAACTCCACAGCAGCACCGCCGGTTTCAGCAGATCGATTCCCCGGCTGATGAAGGCGATGTTGTGAACGAGCAGCACCAGCGAACCGATGAGCGCCGCCGTCAGCACCGCCAACAAGCTCAGCGTCAGCTTGCGGATCAGGTGGTGTGCCGGACCGTGATCGCTGGTGAAGACGAGGAGCAGCGCTGGGGCGAGCAGCACGACGGAAGCCACCAGCGGCAGCCAACTGGGACCAAGCGTCAACTTTTCGGGCAACTCACGATAGATGAGGCCCACCATCAGCGCGCCGATGCTCGCTGCCACCAGTTGTGGCACATCCGGCGCGGTGTCAATCGCCTCAGCCGGCTTCGTTTTTGCCGGCTTGACCGGCGCTTTCGGCACAGATGATTTCGACTGAGCGCTATTCGCTGATGGCTTTATTGATGAAGATTTCAATGGGGTGGATTTCATATCAAAAGGGCCTTTTTCTTTCCATTATAGATCGCGGGTGAGTGGTGCTGGAAATGAGGGGGAAATTGGTGCACTGCGCATCCTATAAAAAGTCGATAACCATCTGAAGCGACCAGCAATTGGTACGCTGATCGCTTCATAAGAAAGAATGCATGTTGCATTGAGCATTTTATCAAACACTCAGGTTCTCCTGAGACTACTGGTCTGAAACTTTGTTTTACTCAACTTATCAACCGAGCAAATACATTAGGAATTATATCTGCTGAGCAGTTGTTTGTCAAGATAGCTCCCTCGATATTTGTCATGATCCCAACGTGACTATTTATGGCCGGTGCTTTACAACCAAGAGGAATAAGGCTATACTCTAAGTCGGACCTGAATAGTGATACAACCATCATCTTGATGATACAAAGCGCAGCGGAGGGATATATCAGTGAAAGAAACTTCGCATCATCCATTGTCGTGGAAAACGAAGCTCATATTCATGAGTCTCGCGGTATTAAGCACCATCGCCATATTCATTCCATTGATGAACTTGGCTATCTATTACATCCCATATCACGGGCCGGTATGCGATCTCTGCATTGACCAACTCCACTCTTTTCCTAAGACGGGATGGTTCGTCGCGCAATACACCGGCAGCTATTGGATATTTATCTTTCCGACTATCGCCGCAGTGCTGACGCAGCTTGCATATCTTACCGGGAAAGGCTGGTTTGCAGGGATAATGGCGATTCTTGCTCTGGCAGCAGCGATTTTCGCACTCGTCTCCTTCCATCAATTCACCATGACTTATTTGACGCTCGCTTATCCCTGGCCACATCATAGGCTGCTGGGCAGCACGCTGCCATACATCGGCGAGGGTGTGCTGGCACTGATCAACCTAGCGATGCTAGGAGCAATTATGCGCGGCATGTTGCCTGGAGCATCTGCGCAAGAGACCCTGGAAGCGTCTCCCGCCGCGTAAATGCTACAAGTTGCCATTCGCCCCTCGGCGCGGTACAATGAAGGCGCTATGTCTCTTGCGGTTATTGACAACGTCACCAAACGCTTTGGCGCGGAGATCGTGTTCTCCGGCGCAAGCTTTCGCATTGAGTCGAACGAGCGCATCGGCCTGGTGGGGCCGAACGGCGCGGGAAAGTCCACTTTGCTGAATCTGCTCGCCGGACGCTACGAGCCTGACGAAGGGCAGATCGCCTTCACGCGAGGCACGCGGGTGGGCTACCTGCCGCAGATCCCCGATTTCGCTCCTGAACGCTCGCTGCGCGAAGAGATGCTGACCGTCTTTGACGACCTGCGCGCCATCGAAGCCGAGATGCACGAAGTCGCCGCCCGGATGGCCGATCCCCAGGCGATGGGCGATCCCGATGCCTATCAGGCGCTGCTGGATCGCTATGCCGCGCTGCAAGAGCAGTTCGAGCATCAAGAAGGCTACACCATCGAGACGCGGGCACAGCAGATTTTGGACGGCCTGGGCTTCACGCGCGAGCAGCAAGACTTGCCCGCCACGCGGCTTTCCGGCGGCCAGCAGACCCGCGCCGCGCTGGGAAAATTGCTGCTGCAATCCCCAGACGTGCTGCTGCTGGACGAGCCGACGAACCACCTGGATTTGGCCGCGCTGGAATGGCTGGAAGACTATCTGCTGGAATGGCGCGGAGCCATCGTCGTCGTCGCCCACGACCGCTATTTCTTGGACCGCATCGCCCAGCGCATCATCGAGGTCGATAACCACAAGGTCACGCAGTATCCCGGCAACTACAGCAAATATGTGGAGTTGCGCGAGGAACGGCAGATCTTGCAGGCCAGGCAATATGAGGCACAGCAAGAGCATATCGCCCGCACCGAGGAATTCATCCGCCGCTATAAAGCCGGGCAGCGCGCCAAAGAAGCGCGTGGTCGCCAGAAATTGCTCGATCACCTGGAGCGCATCGAGCGACCGTACCACGCGCGGGAACTGCATTTCAAGATGCGCGTGGCCTTCGAGAGCGGCGAGATCGCCCTCAGCACGCTCAAGCTGGAGGTCGGCTATCAGCCCGGCCAACCCCTCATTCGCGTGCCGGATCTGATGGTGGAGCGCGGCGAGCGCATCGGGTTATTGGGGCCAAACGGCAGCGGCAAAACGACCCTGCTGCGCACGCTGGTGGGGGAGCTTGATCCGCTGGCGGGCCAGGTCATCCCCGGCCACAATCTGAAGATCGGCTATTACGCGCAGACGCACGAAGGGCTGAATCCGAACCATCTGGTGATCGACGAAGTGCGCAGCGGCACCATGCTGAGCGAAGAGGGCGCGCGCACCTTTCTGGGGCGCTTCCAGTTCACGAAAGACGACGTGTTCAAGCCCATCGGCGTGCTCAGCGGCGGCGAGCGGGCGCGCGTGGCGCTGGCAAAGCTGACCCTTGCCGGCGCGAACTGCCTGGTGCTGGACGAGCCAACCAACCACCTGGATCTGCCGGCGCGCCAGTTCCTGGAAAGCGTGCTGGCTGACTATGACGGCACCATCCTCTTCGTCTCGCACGACCGCTATTTCATCGACGCCGTCGCCACGCGCATGTGGATCGTCGAAAACGGCACGCTGCGCGATATCCCCGGCAATTACACCAGCTATCGCAAGCACATCATGGCCGAAGCCGCCCGCACCCAGGCGCAAGCCAAAGCCTCGCAACGTGCCGCCCAGGCACAGGCGCAACGCCAGCGCGCCGCGCAAGCCCAGGTCCGCACTGTCGCCCACGTCGAAGCCGAGGTCGCCGCCGCCGAAGCCCGCGTGGCCGAACTGGAAGCCGCCATCAACGATGTCGGCCTCGCCGCCGATTACCAGCAACTCGCCCAGCTCGCCGCCGACTACGAAGCCGAAAAATCCCGCCTGGAAGATCTCTATGCTGAATGGGAAGCGCTGGCGAGCTAGAGCATCCCCCAGCCCGGAGGGGTTTCTTTTCCGAGCCGGGAAGTTGAACTCCCGGCGGGCGTGCTCGGCGATCCTCTTTCACAGCGTCTCCATCAAGCTGCCCGTCCCCGGCGCAAAGAGCCGCTGATACAGCATTTCAGCGTAGCGGTCGGTCATGCCGGCGATGTAGTCGCAGGCGACGCGGGCGCGGGCGGCTTCGTCAGGGGCAGCCAGAAACAGACCGCGAAACTCATCAGGATAGAGATCCACCGCGTGAGCGCGCATCAGCTCGCGGAACAGGCGGCGCACCACGAAGCGCGAGCGCCGCTCCAGCGTCGCCACCCGCT
>JAJPKG010000314.1 GCA_021323815.1 Pseudomonadota bacterium | reverse complement strand
GGGGCGGGACTACATGCGATTCCCCAAAATCACGCCAACGTGGCACCCGCCAAGCGAAGCCGCAGGTGAGCGGAACTGTAATCCGCTGAGAAGTCGAGCACTTGCCTCGCCGCACCAAAGCGCCCGTACCGCTCTGGCTCTGGTGGTGGGGACCGCTGCCTCCCGATCTTGCCACCGTCTGGCGTATTTACAGAAAGCCCGTAAAGCCGCTGTGGCTTCAGCCCATGCGGATGCAAGGGCTTGCGTCGGTTTTAACCACGTCAGGCACCTGATCGCTAAAAACGAGGGGCCGGTGAAAGTCTCGGCCTGACCAGTCTCAGGGGGAAACCAATTGTAAGCCCAACTCTTGGGCGGCGGTGCTCATCCGCAATAGCTTCGGTTCTCGTTTCGTTATATGATGCTCTTGTTCTCCTGCAAATGTGCAGATGAGAGGTTCCTCGCCATCCAGGGGAATCGCGAGAGTGAGGAGGTGAGGTTTGGACCTATGCACGTTGATCTCAACACGAAGCGGAAGTCTCTCTCGTCAAGAGTGGGCTTCCGCTTCTGTCCAGCACCAGAGGGTCGCTCCACGAGGTGATTCCTCTTCTTTACGGCGTCTCTTCTCGGCCAATGTTCTGAGTGCGAAAAATGACTGCCGGTTCGCCTGGCGTACTGCCATTCCAAGCTATGTCCAAGCAGGACAGCCAGAGCAAAGATGAGGTAGGGAATGCCATAGCCGTGGTCAAAGACTCCCGTCACGCGCAGCAGCATCACCAGTGTCGCGAGTAAGAAGCCGGGTCCAGTAATCAGACAATGATATTCTCGGCACCCAAGATAGTTTTGCACACAATAGAGGCCATATGCCCCAAAATAGACACAGGCAAAGATATCTCCGGCGTCGGTATGAGTGACCAGATCAACCAGCACATTGAGGCTAAAGACGACGCATGTGGCAATGATAGCAAACCACCAGGAGTGAAGAATCGCAATCCGGCGCATAGGGGGTCCTTTCTTCGAGTGACCAGCTTAGCTCATAAAAGTTACCTAAAGAAAATATACGCAATTTCTATGAATTCTGCAACAGTTATCTACCCTTGCCGTGAACCTTCCCCTGCTCGCTCTGGCCGCGGCAGTGCGGAGCGGGCTGCTCGAACCGCCAGCGGCCCTGCCCACGCTGTCTGTCCTATTTTCTACAACATCACCAACCGCTGGCTCGCCCCATACGGCCGCAAATTGCCTTAACACCCCACTTCTTCGGCAATCACCGCAAGGAGTGGGGTGTTTGCATATGCGCTGTGCTATTGCCCCGCTATGCTGGATTTGATGCGCTCGGCGTGGTCGGGACCGGCAACGCCGCCATTCATTTCCGGCGCGGGTTCCAGCGCGGTGTCGAGCACCTGGCGAATATCTTCCACCGGGATGAAGGTCATATCGGCGCGGGCCTCTTTGGGGAACTCATCCAGGTCCGGCTCGTTGCCTTTGGGGAAGATGACGGTGGTGATGCCCATGCGGTGCGCGGCCAGGGCTTTGTCGCGCAGGCCGCCGATGGGCAGCACGCGCCCGCGCAGCGAGATCTCGCCGGTCATGGCGACATCTGACCGCGCCTTGCGCCCGCTGGCGAGCGAGACCAGCGCCGTCACCATCGTCACGCCCGCCGAGGGGCCGTCTTTGGGGATGCCGCCCGCCGGCACGTGGATGTGAACGCTCTTGCCGCTGAAGATGTGCGGGTCCAGCCCCAGCGCGTCGGCGTTCGAGCGCACATAGGTCAGCGCGGCCTGGGCGGATTCGCGCATCACTTCGCCAAGCTGGCCGGTGAGGACGAGCTTTTCCTCGCGGCTGGGCATCATGGCGGCTTCCACGATCAATACCTCGCCGCCATAAGGTGTGACGGAAAGCCCTGCCACCACGCCGGGTCGGTCGATGCGTTCCAGCATCTCATCCGGCATCAGCGGGCGACCCAGGAAGTCGCGCAGCTTGTCACGCGTGACGGCGATTGGCGGTTCTGTGCCCTCGGCAATGCTCTTGGCCGCTTTGCGGCAGATGTCCGCGATGCGCCGTTCCAGGTTGCGCACGCCAGCCTCGCGGGTGTAATCGCGCACCACATGGGTCAGCGCGTCATCGTCAATGCTGATCTCATCCGGTTTCAGCCCCGCCGCCGCGGTCTCTTTCGGCAGCAGGTAGCGCCGCGCGATGTGCAATTTCTGCTCCTCGGTGTAACCGGGGATCTGGATGACTTCCATGCGGTCGAGCAGGGGCGGTGGGATGGGTTCCAGCGCGTTCGCGGTGGCGATGAACATCACTTGCGACAGATCGAAGGGCAGATCCAGGTAATTGTCGCGGAAGCTATGGTTTTGCTCCGGGTCCAGCACTTCCAGCAGTGCCGACGAGGGATCTCCCCGCCAGTCCGCGCCGACCTTATCGACCTCGTCCAGCATGAAGATGGGGTTGCGCGTCCCCGCGCGGCGCAGCGATTGAATGATGCGACCAGGCAGCGCGCCGATGTAGGTGCGACGGTGGCCGCGAATTTCGGCTTCATCGCGCACGCCGCCGAGCGAGACGCGAACGAATTTGCGTCCGGTGGCGTGGCCGATAGACATGGCAAGCGAGGTCTTGCCGACGCCCGGAGGTCCGACGAAGCAGAGAATCGAGCCCTTGGGATTTTT
>JAJPKG010000454.1 GCA_021323815.1 Pseudomonadota bacterium | reverse complement strand
TGAGCATCTTCAGGTAATATTCGGCGGGATGGTTGGCGATATCGAATAGGTCGGTGGAAAAGCGGCCATAATTGCGCCACGACAACCGCGCCGCGCGCTGCACGCGGGGATGCCGTTCCGGCAAGCCCAGCACGATGCTCATGTTGAAGATGGTGGCGCGGCGCTTTTCCGCCCACAGCCAATACACCACTTGCGCCACAAAGCCGCCGATCTGCCAGCGCGTCTGGCGGGGAAGGCGGCGCGACAGCCATTGCATGGTGAGCGTCAGCCAATAGAGCATGGAAGAATCCTTTGCGGCGGAGATGCACGGAGCAGCGGGATGGATGATGTTGCCCCGCTACGAATATTCTAACAGTGCAAACGTGAAGCCTGCACCATCAGTTACAGATCAGTCAGCAGTGGGCTTGCCACACGCTGTTCGCCCCATCTGATCAAACGGCATCAATCGCCGGTTTTCGTTCTCCAACGCGCAGAGTGGATGAGACATTCCGCCTAGTGGTTGGTGTTTTGTCTGCTGCGCGATCTACGATCAATCAATAGCGGAGTATCAACGGAAAGCTGAACAATAACATACTCTAGAAAAAATCCTCTCCAATAATAGGGTTGTAGTGGAAGTTTGGGATGAAGGTGGAGGACATGATGCACAATTCCCCCGTTTTGCGGCGCGGTCCGGTCACGCACGTGCGCGTGGCGCTGCTTGTCGCCAGCGCGCTCGCATCGCTGATGGCGGTGGTGCCAGGCGCATTCATGCAGCAGGCGCGGGCGGCGACGCCGGCGTTTGTGGCGCTGCCGCAAGTGTTGTCGCCCGCGCAGTTGAGCACGGCGCACCTGTTGCGTCCGCATCAGGCCGGCGCGGCCATGAGCATTGAACTGGTGCTTGCGCCGAACCATCAGGCACAGATGGCCGCGCTGGCAGCGGCACAGTACGATCCGGGCAGCGCGTTCTATCATCACTGGCTGGGCACCGGCGAGTTTGACCAGATGTTTGGCCCCACGCCCGCGCAGTTGTCAGCCATCGACCGTTATATGCACGGTTTCGGCTTGCAGCGCGTGGCATCGAACACCAGCGCGTTCCTGGTGGACTATATCGGCACGACGGCAGCGGTGCAACGCGCCTTCCGCACGCAGATCAATGATTATCAGTTGCGCGACGGGCGCGCGGTTTTTGCCAACGCCACCGCGCCACAGATCCCCGCTGCCCTCAGCGGCACCATCAGCGGCATCATCGGGCTGGATGACGTGGCTCAGGCGCACACGTTCCTGAGCAAGCCCCAGGTGGCGCATCCGCATTTCGGCGGCGCGCCCGGCACGCTCGGCGGTCTGACGCCGCAGCAGATTCGCAGCATCTATGATGCACTGCCGGTCTATCCGCGCACCAATGGCAACGGCCAGACGGTCGGCGTTTTTGAACTGTCGAACTGGCAGTTGAAGGACGTGCAGACCTATGAGAAGCAGTTCGGTCTCTATAACACCAACATCCAGAGCATCTATGTCGATGGCGGGCCGAAAGACGGCAAAGCCGCCGTTGAAGTGACGCTGGATGTCGATATGTTCCTGGCGCTGGCCCCCGGCGTGCGGACGCTCTACGTCTATAACGCGCCCAACACCACGCAAGGCTATGTAGACGAACTGGCGCGCGTGGCGCGGGACAATCGCGTCAGCGTGTTGAGCATCAGTTGGGGCAGTTGCGAATCCGACACGCCCCAGGCCCAGCGCAACGGCGAAGAGCTGTATTTGAAGCAGATGGCGATGCAAGGCCAGAGCGTGTTCGCTTCGGCGGGCGACACCGGAGCCTTCGACTGCGAATATCTCTACACGACCAATCCGAAGAACCCGCCCAAGTATGCCAACGCCATCGAGGTGGATGAGCCGGCGGACAATCCCTATGTGACGGCAGTCGGCGGCACGTCGTTCTTCCAGACGTTCGATCCCGGCAGCAACAAGTCACCGCGCTATCCCACCGGCAAGGAGTATGTCTGGAACACGCTCGACAATTGTTCCAACACCAACTCCAATCATTGCGCCTATGGTGCGGGCGGCGGCGGCAACAGCATGGTCTATGGCCGCTATGGCTATCAGACCGGCCCCGGCACCATCAGCAGCTATACGCAATATGGCTCCTATTGCCATGAGAGCGGCGGTCCCTGCCGCGCGCTGCCCGATGTGTCGATCAATGCCGACCCGAACAGTGGTTATGGCATCTATTGCACTGATAAACGTGACAGCGCCGATTGCACGGGCTGGACCGAGGTTGCCGGCACCAGCGCCGCCGCGCCACTGTGGGCGGCCATCGCCACGCTGGGCGAGGGCTGGCACGGGCATCGCCTGGGCGCGCTGAACTGGCAACTCTACGTGATGCTGCGCCTGCCGAACGCTTACACGCGCTATTTCCATGATATGTCCGGCGCGACGACCATCACCTATAGTGGCAACAAGTATACCATTACCTCGAATGGGCATTTCCCCGTGACGCCGGGCTATGACATGGCCACCGGCATCGGCACGCCGGATATCTATCAGGATGTGGTGGGGTTCTAGCCCCATTCCCCGACCCTCTCCCCAGCAAAGCTGGAGAGGGGAAGTAATGCAACGCCGGCCATCTCGTCATGAGGTGACCGGCGTTTCGTGTTGGCATTGCTATAAATGGCGAGATTCGTGGCGCTCGACGCCCGCCAGGGGCTTAAACCCCCGGCTCGGAAAAGAAACCCCGATGGGCTATCTCGCCACGCGCGATCCCATTGCCAATCCTCTATTACTCTGCCGGGGTCTCGCTCAGGGCCGGGGATTCAGCGGCGACATGGCCGTTGGTGGTGCTGGTGTCGCTCTTCAGCCCGTATTGCTGGATGAACTGCTCGACCAACTGGCGGGCCTGGTCGTCAGTGTATTGCACCGGGGGCGACTTCATGAAATAGGATGAGGGGCCGAGCAGCGCGCCGCCGATGCCATGATCTTTCGCCAGCTTGGCGCAGCGCAGCGCGTCGATGACGACGCCGGCGGAATTCGGCGAGTCCCACACTTCCAGCTTCAGTTCCAGGTTCAGCGGCACGTCGCCAAAGGTGCGGCCTTCCAGGCGGATGTAAGCCCATTTGCGATCTGTCAGCCAGGCCACATAGTCGCTGGGGCCGATGTGGACGTTTTGCGCGCCGATGTCATAGTCAAGCTGGCTGGTGACGGAGTTGGTCTTGGAGATCTTCTTGGATTCCAGGCGCTCGCGCTCCAGCATATTCAGGAAGTCGGTGTTGCCGCCGACGTTGAGCTGCATGGTGCGCTCAAGCCGCACGCCGCGCTCGCGGAACAGCCGCGCCAGAGTGCGGTGCACGATGGTTGCGCCGACCTGGCTCTTGATGTCGTCGCCGACGATGGGCAGCTTCTCTGCCTCGAAGCGGTCGCGCCAATATTGCTCGCGGCCAATGAAGACGGGGATGCAGTTGACGAAGCCGCAGCCGGCGCGCAGCACTTGCTCCACGTACCACTTCGTCGCCGTCTCGCTGCCGACGGGCAGGTAGTTGATGACGACATCGGTGCCGGTGTCTTGCAGGATCTTGACGATGTCGCTGGTGGAACCGGGCGCTTTGGTGATGACCTGCGAGAGATATTTGCCCAGGCCGTCATGCGTCATGCCACGATGCACCGGCACATTCAGGTTCGGCACATCCGCGAATTTGATGGTGTTGTTCTGACCAGCCCAGATCGCTTCACTGAGATCCTTGCCCACCTTTGTGCTGTCGATGTCAAAGGCGGCGCTGAACTCGATGTCGCTGACGTGATAGCCACCCAGGTTGACGTGCATGAGGCCGGGGATGAAATCGGTCTCGCTGGCGTTGCGATAATATTCCACGCCCTGCACCAGCGATGATGCGCAGTTGCCGACGCCGATGATGGCGGCACGAACCTTCTTACCCATGTTGCTTCTTTCCTCTTCGTGATAGGGGGGAACGTGGGCGCACAGCTCGCAGGTATGGCGCGCTGCTTCCCCCGTTTCCGCAGCGCCCCGCGAGCGCACGTTGCTGACGCGCCGCCGCACCTGGTCGGGCAGCACCATGCTTTCCAGCAAGGATTGCAGCCGGGCGAACTGGGCGGCGTTCAGCGAGTAATAGGCCTGGCGGCCTCGCTGGTGCTTTTGCACCAGCCCCGCTTCGCGCAAAAACTTCAGGTGAAACGACACCAATGGCTGGCTGCGGTCGAGTTCCTTCACCAATTGGCCGACGGTCAGCTCGCCACGCTCGCCCAGCAAGCGCAGCAGGTGCAGGCGGAAGGGATCATTCAGCGCGTTCAAGTGCTGCTTGAGATCCGCGTTCTCGCGCCACTCGCTCGCCATGATGCCTCCGGCGGTTGAAACCGCGCCTGAATACGATGCGACGAAACCCGCTCACGCGGGTTGAGATCGGGAAGGACGAGGGCATGCCTCACCCATGATCTATAAACTGTTATTTATATAACAGACGTGTAACCAGTTTGTCAAGCCGAACAGATCCATAAATGTAGATTTATGGATCGAAGGGCTGAGGACAGTGTGTTGCATGCAAATGGGCGAAGATCTTTTGCCGTTGCGAGAGAGGAGCATGTCGGCCAACTGCTCATCGGGCTGAGTCATCGCTGATGGCGAGGCATAATACGCAATCATGTTATGCTCCCTTCTTCACCATGAAGCATAGCATGAAATTTTATATACTGCTAGGCAGCTTTTATTGCAACGGTTTCTATAAGGTTGCTTGCCATGTCACAGCGAGATCGAGCAACCGCTGGGTATGCGTCGTCAGCCACTCCTCGCGCCAGAGGGTATGTTCCACGCGAGCAATCATGCGCGCCTCGGATTCTTGCCCGGCGAAATAGCGCCCCATGCGATGCGTGAAGGATGTGGCGTCGCGCAAGCGCAGCACGGCGGGCAGAGCACGCAATTCCGGTTCGGTGAGCGGGAAATGACGGCAATATGCCGCGCCGAAGGTGTCGATGACCGCCCATTCCTGGCCGGTGTTCATGAGGGGATATGGCCACCAGCTCAGCGCCACCGCCAGATCAAGCACGCGCAGATCGCGCCCGACGAACTCGAAATCCAACACGGCGGTGACGCGCTCTCCCATCATCAAAATGTTGCTGGGATCGTAATCGCGGTGGAGCAGTTGTTGCGGCAACGCGGCATGGAGCGCGGGCGCAGCAGCCAGCACACGGCTGAGGATCGCTTGCACGCGCTGTATCATTTTTTCAGAGATCGGCAACTGCGCCACTGCCGCGACGGGGTCCGGCACCAGCGGATGCCAGCGGGCGAGGTCGCCAAACGCGGGCGCGCTCTCTTCGCCGGCGAGGTCGTCCGGCAGTGCGGCGAAAGCGACATCCAGCGCCGCCAGCCCGTGCGCTGCGCCCGCTGTCTGGGCGAGATCAGCGCGTTCAGGGTGCTCGCCCGGCAGCAAGGGCAAGAGCGCGGCATAGTGGGACGGCGCGTCGGTACCGGAAAGCGGCACGATGTCAGTTCCGTCGCGGGTAGGAATCGGTACCGGCACCTGAAAGGGCAAGCCTCGATCCGCCAATGCGCGCACCAAAGCGAACTCTGCCTGGGCGCGGGGCAACGATTGTGTGGAGAGCAGGCGCAGCACATAGGCCGTGCCATCGGGCAGCGTGGCGCGCCAGACCTGGCTGTTGGTGCCGCCCGCCAGCGGTGCCAGGTGCCAGGGACCGGCGATGGGCCACGCTCGCCAGAGATCAGCGAGTTCTTGCATCGTTCTTCTTCCTGTGCCAGATGATCGCTTCTCATCATGACACATAGAAGGGGACAATTGCTGCTATCCGCTATTGCTCGTCGATGGCTTCCTGCGTTGCATCCAGCCGTGCCGGCTCGCGCACACCGATCAGATAGTTCCACGGCGGATAGGTCACATCAGTTTTCGGCACGTACCAGTTGTCGGGGCCGGCGACCATATTGGCGCGGGCGGTGAACGACTGAGGGTGCTCTGCGTGCAGATCCAGATATGTCGCGCCCTGTTTCAGCCGCGTCCCTTCCGGCACAATGGGAATCTGCTTCAACTCGTGATCTTCCAGATGCGGTGCCAGCCAAAGACGAGGCCAACAAATCCGTTCCGTGTGCTACAATAGTTGCTAGCAGAAGAGCGAGGTGATCTGATGGTTAGAGCCAATGGCCGATGAGGCACTCAAAGAGCATGAGGCAGGACAAACCGAGGAATGTGACTCATGCGCTCTTTTCGGCACGCGCGGCGAATGTGGCAAACTCTTGGATCAACTGAAGTAGAGGCATCTGCTCATGGCTGAACTCCTATACCCCAGTTATCTCAATCTGCTGGCGTCGGGCGAGTTGCAGCGCCGGGCGGACGCGGCGTGGGAGATCCTGGCGTCGTGCACCATCTGCCCGCAGAATTGCAAGGTCAACCGCCTGGCGGGCAAAAAGGCGGTGTGCAAATCCGCCACGGAGATTATCGTGGGGTCATGGAACGTGCACCGGCGCGAGGAGCCGCCCATCAGCGGCACGCGTGGTGCGGGGACGATCTTTTTCGGCCACTGCCAGGCGCGCTGCACCTATTGCCAGAATTATTGGCTCAGCCAGGATGGTCACGGCCAGCGCGTCACGCCCGAACGCCTGGCGCACATGATGTTGCTGCTGCAAAAACGCCGCGTGCATAATCTGGATTTCGTGACGCCGACGCATTACGTGCCGCAGATCTTGCAGGCGCTGGTCATCGCGGCGGAACGTGGCTTGAAGCTGCCTATTGTCTATAATTGCGCGGGTTATGAGAATATTGAGACGTTGAAGTTGCTGGACGGCGTGGTGGATATCTATCTGCCCGACGCGAAATATGCCGATGATAAACACGCGCTACGCACCTCCAAGATGCCGCATTACGTCGAGTCGAACCGTGCCACACTCAAAGAGATGTATCGCCAGGTCGGCCCGCTGCGGCTGGACGATGAGGGCATCGGCGTCCGGGGCTTGCTGATCCGCCATCTGGTCATGCCCAACGGCATTGCCGGCACGCGCGAAGTGCTGCAATGGATCGCCGACGAACTCGGCCCTGATACTCCCGTCAGCGTCATGGATCAATATTTCCCCGCCTGGAAAGCCCACAACGATCCCACCCTCAACCGCCGTCTGCATTGGAGCGAATATCGTGAGGCAGTGGACGCGATGGAAGCCGCCGGCCTCACCGAGGGCTTCCTGCAAGAAGATCTGATGGAACTGGATACCTCTGACGAGGTGTGAATGATACACCTTGTGTGCGAGTTTTCTGCAATCTCCCCAAAATCGCCAAATTGGCCCTAAAGATCCCTGTTTATGCCGCCGATAGGGATCAGAGAAAAGGCGCAGAGCCTTTTGATGGTGCGTTCCATGTACAGTCCGGCCAAGCCGGACTTCGTGGCCGAATGGCCCTGAGACGCGAATAGTGCCGATTGCAAATGTACGCCGGACATAGCCCGGAGGGGTTTCTGTTCCGAGCCGGGAGGTTTAGCTCCCGGCTCACCGGGCACGGCTCCCGGCTCCCGGCTCCCGGCTCACCGGGCACGGCGATATCCGTGTTGTTTTGCGATCGCCTGTATTCGCGGTCCACTCGCTCACGGGAACGCGGCATGTCCCTGATACGGAAGAATGGGAGACGGATTTCTCATGACCCTGGACAAACTCACCTCGCAACGCGCGACGACGGCCTATAGTGATGCCCTCAGCCGCGCCAATTCCTCAAAGGGGGCGCAGGCTACGCAAGGCTCATCCGGCGCTGATGCCGCCCCCACCACCGCTGTCACCCCCGCCGGCGCGGTCATTGCGCTCTCGCCCGGCGCACAACTCTTTGCCCGCGCGCTGGCCGCCGCTCACGCCACGCCGCAGATCCGTGCCGAGCGCGTGGCGGCGTTGCAAACACGCCTGGCAAACGGTGCAGGTGAGGTGGATGCCGATGCGCTGGCGGCGAAACTGCTGGGCAGCGCGCAATAAAGTGGGGGGAGCGCAGCGTATGACTGTTGATGATCCCCAATCCGCTGAGTTCGACGATCTGCTGCTGAATCTGGACCGGCAAAGCGCGCTCTATGACCGTCTCTACGATCTCTCTGAGCGCGAGCGCGCCGCCATCGCGGGAGCGGATCTCATCCAACTGGCCGCATTGGTGGCTGAAAAAGAGCAGATCGTCGCCGAAGCGCAACGCCTGGAACGCCGCCGCGACGCGATGTGCCGCCAATGGGCGCGGCAGCGCGGCATGGACGGCGCGCCCACCCTGAACGATGTGCGCGGCTGGGCCGCTTCGCCTGCTGTTCGCGCCCGGCTGGATGCCGCCGCCGTCAGCCTGAGCCGTCGCGTCAGCCGACTGCGCCAGGTGAACGCGCGCAACGCCGACATCCTGGCCCAGACGCAGCGCATGAACGAGCATCTGCTGGCGAATGCCCTGCGCTATGCGCGCCACCCGCTCTACACCCCGCAGGGCGACACTGCGTCAGATCGCCGCGCCAGCATCATCTGCGACTATCGCGCGTAACATTCGGCAAACAATGGGCGAGGCATGCCTCACCCCTACGGACCCAGCCCAGAGGGATTTCTTTTCTGAGCCGGGAGGTTGAGTTCCCGGCGCGGCCTTGCCGGGCATCATCGTATCACCCATGAGACTTCCACGGAGGGAAGCGCATGACCACCATTTTCACCGCCCTCAACACGGCTAACACCGCGTTGGGATCAGACCAGATCGTGATCGAAACCATCGGGCATAACGTGGCAAATGCCAGCACGCCCGGCTATTCGTTGCAGACGGCGAATCTGCAAGCCGCGCCGCCTTACACCGTGCCCTCGATGATGCGCCCCACCGGACCGGGCCAGATCGGCACCGGCGTGCAGGTGACGACCATCGGGCGCGGGCGCGATGCCCTGCTGGACGGGCAATATCGCTATGAAAACCAGTTCGCCGGCCAATATGCCACGCTGGATGCGCAATATACCCAGCTTCAGGGCATTTTGCCGGAACCCTCGACGACCAGCCTGGGAGCGCGCCTGTCGAATTTCTGGAATAGCTGGCAGGCACTGGCGGATGATCCCACCAACGCAGGCGCGCGGGCGCAGGTGCAGCAGAACGGCATCGCGCTGGCCAGCACCTTGAACAGCGACGCCCAGCAGCTCGCCCAGGCGAAACAGACGGCGGATAGTTACGTGTCGCAAGATGTCACCACCATCAACAACATCGCCACCCAGCTTGCCAACCTCAACAGTCAGATCGCCGCCATCTCAGCCTCAAGCCAGCAGCCAAACGATTTGCTGGACCAGCGCGACCAGTTGCTCGACCAGCTCTCCAACATCGTGCCCATCACCTATACGGTGCAGACGACGGGGACGGTGACGGTGAACCTGGCAACGCAGGTGCCCGGCTCGACGGCGCTGCAAGTGGCACGGCCCAGCGAGGCCCCGCTGGTGAGCGGCACCAGCACCAATCTGCTCGTCGCCGTGCCGATGGGCGTGCCAACCTACGCCGACGGCAATGCCTATATGGACCCCGTGCTCTTTCCCACGCAGCCCGCGCCCATCGGCGGTACGCTCGGCTCAGCCATTCAACTGCGCGATGTGATTATCGGCGGGACCAATGGATTGCAGAGCCAGCTTGATAATGTTGCCAAAACGCTGGCACAGGATGTTAACGTGCAGCACGCGCTGGGCTATGACGCCAACGGTAACACCGGCAAGCCGTTCTTCAACGTCGCGCCGCCCGCCGCTTCGCTCAGCGCGCCGTTTTCCAACGTCGCCACCGTTACTGCCGCCAACATCACGGTCGATCCCGCCATCGTCGCCAGCGCGCAGGCCATCGCCGCCGCCAGCGCGGCCAATGCCCCCGGCGACGGCAGCAATGCTCAGGCGGTGTCGAATCAGCGCAGCACGGTCGGCGCGGCTGGCTCGCCCATCCCCGGCCTTACCCTTGAGCAGGGGTATGAAAACATCATCACCATGCTGGGGGCGAACGCGCAACTGGCACACAACAACAACCAGAGCCAGGCGACGGTCATGCAAAGTCTGACGGCACAGCGGCAATCCGTCGGCGGCGTCAACCAAGACGAGCAGATGACGCAACTCATCCAGTTCCAGCACAGTTACGAGGCGGCGGCGCGTGTCGTCACCGCCGTCGATTCCATGCTGGACACCATCGTCAATCATATGGGTCTGGGCAACTAGAAAGGATTCGTGATGCGCATCACACCCATCACCATCGGCAACGACATCATCTTCAATCTGGAAAACACCTATCAGACCATCGAGGGCATCGACCGGCAGTTGTCATCCGGCAAGCGCATCAACCGCCCCAGCGACGATCCAGCGGGGACGGCGTATGCCATCGACATGCAGGCCAGCGACGATTGGAACGCGCAATATCAAAGCAGCTCGCAGAGCGCGCTGACGTGGTTGCAGTCCACCACCACCGCGTTGCAGCAACTTTCAGACGTGGCGTTGCGGGCACGCACCCTGGCCGTGCAAGGCAGCAACGACACCAACACGCTGTCTGATCGCGCATCGATGGCGCAGGAGATCACCCAATTGGTGCAGCAAGTGGTGCAGATCGGCAACACCACGTTCGCCGGGAATGCGATCTTTGCCGGCCAGCAGGTGCAGACGACACCGTTCAATCAGCAGGGCGGTTATGCCGGCGATACGGGAGCCATCACGCATCAGATCGGCCCCGGCTACAGCATGCGCGTCAATGCCGATCCCACGACGATCTTTACCGGCACGGGCGGCATCTTTAACACGCTGACCAACATCGCCAAGCACCTGAACACCGGCTCGACCTTCACCCCCACGCAAAACACCGGCACCGAAACGATGAGTCTGACCGGCAATTACACCGGCACGGCGGCGAATTACACGGTGCAGGTGACGAGCGTGAGCGCGAGCGGTGTCATCACCGGCATCCAATATTCCACCACCGGTGGCGCGCCCTGGACGCCCGTTGCGGGGGTGGGATCGCCCCCGACCTTCAACCTGGGCAGCGGCATGAGCGCCAGTTTCACCAACGGCGCGGTATCGCCGGCGGTGGGCGATCAATTCAACATCAGCGCGACGGGGCCGGGTCTGGCCTCCACGTTCGGCATCCAGGCGACGAAAAACATCGGCAACGAGCAGGTGACGCTGACCAATGCCGGCACCCTGCCGGGGAATCCAACCATCACGGTGCGCGCGGCGCAACTGGATCCCAACAACAACGTCATCGGCGTGCAGATTTCCACCGATGGCGGCGCGACCTATGGACCAACGGTGACGGCCAATGAGGTTGTTCCGCCATCCGAGTTGCTGAGCTATAACGCCATCACCTACGCCGGCCCGACAACGAATTATGAGGTGCGCGTCGCTTCCGTCGGCACTTCCGGCGCGCCCGCCACCATCGTCTATTCCACCGATAACGGCGTGACATGGAGCGCGCCGGTCTCCTCAACGGGATCGCCGCCGCAATTTATGGTGAATCCGAACATCGGCGTCACGTTCGGTTCCGGCACAGCGCAGGTGAACGATCAATTCACGTTCACGGCCAGCGCGGGGGGCGCGGCGCAAAACATCCAGGGGATGAGCGCGCTGCCCTTCCCCACCACCACGACCTTCAATGGTCCTGGCGACGTGAAGATCTCATGGGGGCAAAGCAGCGTGAATGCAGGGCTGGTGGTGACGAACAATGACACCTTCACCTACACACCACCCAGCACCGGCTTGAACAGCGATCTTGCCGCGCTGGATGCCGTCATCTCAAAGCTGGCGGGGCAAGAGGCGCAGTTCGGCGCTCAGGCCAACGCTGTGCAGGCCAACGTCAGCCAGTTGCAATCCGTCGATCTGCAAGTGAAGACCGCGCTCTCGCAAGATGCCGATGCCGACATCGCCGCGCTGACCACGCAGATGGAATCAGCCAAGACCGTCTATGAAGCCGCGCTGGCCGTGGATGCGCAGAGCATCGAGCCGACGCTGATCCAGTTCTTGCACTGATCAGGGCACTTTCGGCAGCAGATAGTCAATCGCGCCTTCTTCAAGGGGAATGATGCGTCCTGCCTGGCGGCTGAGTTGCCAGATGTGCTGCGAGATCGCCAGGTAGCGTTCGTAGTCCAGCGGTTGGTCTGGTGCGTAGGCGTGCAGCAATTGCACGAGGCGATCGTGATAGTTGCGCCGCCAATCTTCAGCCGCCGCCGTCATGCCGACATCATGCCCTGCCGCCTCGCTCATCAGCCATTTATGGCCCAGCAGCAGATCGTAGACGCGGCGCGCATACGCATGCGGCACCCAGACGCCGATGAGGTCGCGCAGTCGCTCGCGATACCACGCGGGGCGCAGCGTCGCTTCCACTCCGGCGCGGCCCAGATGCCAGGCCCAGGTGCCGATGCTCGCCACGCCCTCGCCCAGCCGTTCCAATGCGGATTCTGCATCGGGTGCCAGATGGCGGCGCTGCGCTGAGCGGCTGAGATCCGCATAGGCGGCGCGGAAAAAGGATGCATCATCGTCATCCAGCGGCGCGGCGTCTGCGGGCAATGCGCGCGCCAAACGGATGTCTTCGCTCTGCCATGCCAGCGCTTCAACGAAATACTCTATATCCTGGTCGCGCATGGCCTCGCTGAGCGGACCGGGGAAGATCTCCACCGTTTCAGCATCGGCCAGCACGGCCAGCAAGCGCCGCTTGCTGAGATCGATCAGGACGTTCGCCAGCGACGCATCGCCCCAATAGATCCCCGCGTGGTGGAGCGTCGCCAGCAGCCGGGCGATGGAAATCAGCAGGATGCGCTTGTTTTGCTCGGTGAAGGGATATTGATAGAGCAGTGAATGCGGCAGCACGCGGGTCGCCAGTTGCGTGATGCAATAGCCGCTATCGCCGGCGTCGTATTGCATCACGCCATTGACTTCACCCGCCGGGATAGCAACGCCCGCGACGGTGACATCCCCGACTGGATGCAGGCATGGACAGCCGCGCCGGGCGATCTCGCGATAATTGGCGATCTCGCGCTCTGCCGCTTCAGGGCTGGTCTCTTTGATGGCAAATTTGCGCCCGCCGGAACGAACAAAGATGACGGGATGCCGTGACATCCCCCGGCGCTGATCGATGATCTCCACACCATAGCGGGGATCGCTCCAATCGTCCAGCGGCACACCCCAGGGCAGGGCGCGCAGGGCTTGCCAGTCTTCTGCGCCCACGCGAACGGCGCGCAGCTGTTCAGACATCGGTTCCATAACGGATTCCTCCGCATGTTGATGCGCTGCGCTGCGCCTCCCACATTCAGTGTTCGCGCTTCAAGACGAGTGAGTGGTGATGCTCGTTACATCTGCGGCTTGCCCCATCTGTCAACCAGGCATCATGAGTTGATCGTATCGACCTCAATATTGTTGAAGACTACCTCAACTTGTGTGCTGCCTTCAACCCCGCACCGACCAGTGGCAAACGTTGCATCCGTCGCCGAGCCAACCTGCGTGCCGTTGATGAAAAAGGTGAACTGATCTCCTTGCATAACTACCTTCAGTGTGTTGGTGGCATCGAGGCCGCGATGGATGGCCGGCGAGGGACCATAGGGAATAATAGCACTACCTTGTCCATTCACATCTTTCGCGAAAAGCCACGTGCCATTGCCATCGATGCCAAAGAAATAGTGGTTTCCTTTGCTCACCCTGCGAAAGCCAATGCCATAGAAATGGGTGATAGGGCCGCTGATTTGTTTGACATCTACGTTAACAATACCGTTGCCGACGCTTGGAATCGGCGCAAAGCAGAAATAGCCGTCTATGACGTGATAGCCACCCGCCTCGAAAAAACAATGCGCGTCGTTAGCCCAGCCGATGGTGTTGGTGGTCAACGAGTTTTTGTAGAGTTGCTTATAGGTGAGGGTGATGGTTTTGCCGGACGGAGTCACGATTTGCGTGGTTGAGCTTTGGGAACGCATCAGCAAGACCGCCCCGGCAACGCAGGCGACGAGCAGCACCAGGGGAATGCCCACGCTCAGCCCCACGATGAGGCCGACGTTGTTGCGCTTCTTGGGCGGTTCTTGGACATAGGGCACAAACTGTCCCTGCGGGGGATAGGGCGTGGGATAGCTCGGCGGAGGATAAGGTGTGCCGGCAGGCATGGTGTAACCGGGATTCGTCGTGCCGTAGGGCGACGACGTTGGGGGGTATTCTGCTGCCGGGTTGGTGCCGGGATAGGGCGCGCCGCTGCTCCCCGGCGGCACATCACCGTATGGCAGGGGTGCTGAGGGCGGGGGAGTGGAAACCAACAACTGCGCGCAGTTTGGGCAATAGACGGCATTGGGGTCGGCGATTTGCCAGCCGCAACGAGGGCATTGCATGAGGATTGATCCCTTTCATGAGGGCGTGAACAACAAGCGCCATACGTATAACGGCGAATCTCTGTTATAGTCACTCAGTCGCGCAAAAGTGATGAGGCATTGGCGGCAGGCATGCCGCTTGCGACAGGCATCGCCGTGCCCGCCTGCCTCGGCGTCACCACGCCATGCGCCACAAACCAACTGATGGCATCTGCATAGGTTTCTTCCAGGGGGCGATAGCCAATGCCCAGGTCGCGTTTGGCGTGAAGGTCGTTATACCACCATACGCGGCGCAGCAGTTGCACCGTGCCGCGATCCAGCGGCGGGCGGCGCGAGAACAGCTCCATCACGCCGCCGGCCAGGCTGAGCGGCGCGAGGGGCAGGCGCAGGCTGGGCGGCGTGCGCCCGGTGAGGCGTGAGAGCATCTTAAAGATGGCGCGATACGTCACGTTATAGCCCGGAACCAGATAGCGCTCGCCGCTGCGGCCATAGTGCATCGCCAGCACATGCGCGTGGGCGGCGTCGCGCACATCCACCTGGCACAGCCCGCCGGGCAGATAGCCGGGCAGTTGATGGCGTAAATAGGCCACCAGCAGCCGCGATGAGGTCAGGTGCCGGTCCCCCGGTCCCGCGCAGAAACCGGGATAGACCGTCACAATATCCAGCCCGCGCCGGATGAAATCTTGGACTGCCAGCTCGGCTTGACGCTTGGCGCGCGCATAGGGCAGGCGCAGGCGTTGCAGATTATAGGTTACGGACTCATCCGCCGGCTCTGCGCCAGCGCGCCCCACTCCCAGCGCGAAGATCGATCCCGTGTAGACGACGCGGCGCACCTGGGCATTGAGCGCTTCCTCGAAGAGGTTGAGCGCGCCCTCCACATTGATGTCACGCACGAGCCGGCGCTCGCGTGGGTGGGTGCTGATGTGGCCGGCAATATGATACACGCGGTCGCAGCCTTCCAGGGCGTAGCGGATGGAGACGCGGTCCAGCAGGTCGCCAGCCACCCATTCTACACCCGGCACCAGCAGTTCGGGATCTTCCGGCTCGCCCTTGCGCGAGAAGGCGCGCACGCGTTCGCCCGATGCCGCCACCTCGCGCAGCACCGCGCTGCCGATGAATCCCGTTGCGCCCGTGACCAAAACTGCCATCGCTGCCACCTCGCTTTGTGCTCATGCTGTTCTGTTAAGAGAAACGGATGACAAGGCGATGTTTCACTCAGCAGAGCCGCGCACCCACGAGAGCGTGTAACATGGGGGCTGATGGCGCGATTGCGGGCGCATATGTCCTGTGTCGGCACCTCCTCCTATGCGCGTCTTGCCCGCACAGGAACCGGGGTATTTGCTAGACAAAACGGTTTTCGATTCGGTACAATACAGCCAAGAGCATCAATGGCGATGTATCCCCCAGGAGGAAGTGATGACCACCCAGGATCATGATCCCACCACCTCCGCCGCGCCCCCGCTCAAACGCACGCCGCTGTACGCGGAACACGTGGCATTGGGCGGGCGCATGGTGGAATTTGGCGGCTGGGAAATGCCCGTGCAATATTCCGGCATCGTGGACGAGCATCGCGCCGTGCGCACGGCGGCGGGGCTTTTCGACGTGAGCCACATGGGCGAGTTCGCGGTCGAAGGGCCGGGCGCGCTCGCTTTCTTGCAATCCCTCGTTCCCAACAATGTCGCTAAACTCGCCGAAAATCAGGCGCTCTATACCCAGATCTGCCTGCCCAACGGCGGCACCATTGATGACTTGCTGATCTATCATCTCGGCCCGGAACGCTATATGGTGGTGGTCAACGCCGGCACAATGGAAAAGGACTGGCAGTGGTTCAGCCGGCATGCCGCCGGGGGCGAAGGCATCATCCTCGAAAATCATTCGGATGCGACGGCGTTGATCGCGCTGCAAGGGCCAAAAGCGCAAGAAATCCTCAGCTTGCTCACTGATGTTGATCTCGCTGGCATCGTCTATTATCACTGCGCTCCTGGGCAGGTTGCCGGCATCGAGTGCCTGATCTCGCGCACCGGCTACACCGGCGAAGACGGCTTCGAGTTGTATCATCCTGCCGAGCACGCGGTGACGCTGTGGCGTGCGTTGCTGGCGGCAGGCGAACCGCTGGGGCTGCGGCCCGCCGGGCTGGGGGCGCGCGACACGCTGCGCCTGGAAGCCGGTTTCTGTCTTTATGGCCACGAACTGACCGAGGAGATCACTCCTCTGGAAGCCGATCTGGGCTGGTCGGTCAAGCTGAAAAAGGGCGTGGATTTCATCGGGCGCGAGGCACTGGCCGCGCAAAAGGCCAATGGTGTTTCGCGCATCCGCGTCGGCCTGGCCCTCCGCGACCGCGCCGTTGCCCGCGCCGACAGCCCCATCTGGCATGACGATCAGCAGGTGGGCGTGCTCACCTCCGGCACCATGAGCATTTCGCTCGGCCATCCCATCGGCATGGGCTATGTGCCGCCCGCGCTGGCTGCTCCTGGGACGCCGTTGCAGGTGGAAGTGCGCGGCAAGCGCATCCCTGCCGAGGTCGTCCCCATGCCGTTTTATCATCGGCCTGGCAATATATCGTAAAATAAAGCATGAACCAGATGAGGATGAGGAAAAGACGAGACACAAAGGACGCGAAGGGTAGGAAGGACACGAAGATTTTGAGAGGACGCTGAAAGAGACTGCTTTTTCGCGTTTCTTCGCATCCTTCGTTTGCCTTCACGTCTCGTCCTTCATCGCTCTGCATTTGATAAAGGAGCATCGGCATGGCGAACCTGAACCATCCCAGCGATCTGCGCTACACAAAAACGCACGAGTGGGTGCGCGTGAGCGGCAACGAGGCGACGGTGGGCATCTCAGATTACGCGCGGGACGAACTGGGCGATGTCGTCAGCATCGATCTGCCCTGGGATGATGCCGGCAACCGCGAGTTGCAGGCCGGCAAGCATTTCGGCGACATCGATTCGGTGAAGGCGACCTCGGAACTCTTCGCGCCGGTCAGCGGCACGCTGGTCAAAGTCAACGAAAGCCTGCGTGATGCCCCCGAAACCGTCAATACCGATCCCTATGGCGACGGCTGGATGCTCGTCATCCAGATGAGCGATCCCTCGCAGGTGGACCAGCTCATGACCAGTGATCAATATCTCGAATTCTTGAAGTCGCAGGGACATTAGGGTCCGCCCCTGCGCGGAGTTCTTTCAACCGATGACGTACATTCCTAACACGCCCGCCGAGCAGCAGGCGATGCTGCGCACTCTGGGCGCGGAGACCATTGAAGACCTGCTGGGGGCGATTCCGGCGGAGGCGCGCTTGCCGCGCCCACTGGATCTGCCGCCAGCGATGAGCGAGCCGGCGTTGCGACGGCACGAGATGGCGCTGGCGGGCAAGAATCTGAACCTGGACGAGGCGCTCTGCTTCCTGGGCGCAGGCAGCTATGACCGCCTGGTGCCGAGCGTAGTGGCGCACCTCG
Source organism: Pseudomonadota bacterium (assembly GCA_021323815.1). Lineage (GTDB taxonomy): Bacteria > Chloroflexota > Ktedonobacteria > Ktedonobacterales > JACDGC01 > JAJPKG01. The sequence goes on along the minus strand of JAJPKG010000454.1, from coordinate 6,848 downwards.
CCAAGCGCAGTGAATTCCTCACCTCCTATACCCCCTATCAGCCGGAAGTCAGCCAGGGCATGTTGCAGGCGACCTATGAATTTCAGACGATGGTCTGCCAGATCACCGGCATGGAGATCGCCAATGCCTCGCTGTATGACGGCTCGACAGCGGTGGTGGAGGCGGCTTTGCTGGCACTCGGACCCGGCGGGCGGGGCGAGGTGCTGGTCTCGCGCGGGGTCGATCCGCAGTATCGTGCCACGCTGGCGACGTATGCCCACGCGCGTGGCTTCACCCTGCGCGAGATCGCCCTGGAAAACGGCGCGACTTCGACACGCGACCTGCACGCGCACCTGGGACCGAACACCAAAGCGGTCATCGTCCAGCAGCCGAACTTCTTTGGGGTGGTCGAGGATATGCCCGCGCTGGAAGGGTTGGCGCACACGACGAAAGCGCTCTTCGTCGCGGCCATCACCGAGCCGGCCTCGTTGGGCGTGCTGGCCCCGCCGGGCGCGTATAACGCCGACATCGTCGCCGCCGAGGGCAGCAGCCTGGGGAATCCCATCGGCTATGGCGGCCCCGCGCTGGGCCTGTTCGCCGCCAAGAGCGATCTGATGCGCCGCATGCCCGGTCGTCTGGTGGGTGAAACGGTGGACGATCGCGGCCAGCGCGGCTTCGTGCTGACGCTGCAAGCCCGCGAGCAGCAGATCCGCCGCGAGAAAGCGACATCGAACATCTGCACCAACCAGGCGCTGCTGGCAGTTTTCGCGACGGTCTATCTGGCGTCGCTGGGCAAGCAGGGATTCCGCGAGTTGGGCGTGCAGTGCGTGCAGCGCGCGCATTACGCCTTCGACCAACTCACCGCCATCCCCGGCGTGGAGCCGATCTTCGACCGCCCGTTCTTCGATGAATTTGCCGTGAAGCTGCCCAAGCCGGTCAGCAAGGTCAATCGCACCCTGGCGAAACACAACATCATCGGCGGATATGACTTGAGCCGCACGTATCCCGAACTGGGGAAGAATGCGGCGCTTTTCTGTGTTACCGAAGCGCGCACCCGCGATGACATCGATCAGTTGGTGAGCGCGCTGAAAGAGGCCGTGCAGTGAGTACCGAACCCCTGATTTTCGAGATGGGCGCGCCGGGACGCCGCGCCGCCACCTTATTGGAGATGGACGTTCCTACTCGCCCGCTGGAAGATCTCGTGCCGGCTGCGGCATTGCGCCAGGAAGACGCGCCGCTGCCGGAGGTGAGCGAGATCGAGATCGTGCGGCACTTCACGCATCTGGCCGAACGCAACTTCGGCGTGGACTCCGGCTTCTATCCGCTCGGCTCCTGCACCATGAAGTATAATCCCAAGCTGAATGAGGATATGGCGGCGCTGCCGGGCTTCGCGCGCATCCATCCCTTGCAAGATGATGCGACGGTGCAGGGAGCTATCGAACTGATTTATACGCTGGAGCAGATGCTCTGCGAGATCGCCGGGATGGCGCGGGTGACGGTGCAGCCTTCCGCCGGCGCGCACGGCGAGATCACCGGCCTGATGATCATCAAGGCGTATCACGAGAGTCGGGGCGAGGGCCATCGCAATGTCGTGCTCATCCCCGACAGCGCGCACGGCACCAATCCCGCCAGCGCAACGCTCGCCGATTACGAGATCCGCGAGATTCGCACCGACGGGCGCGGCGGCGTGGATGTGGAACACCTGCGCGAATTGCTGGATGACAAAGTTGCCGCGCTGATGATGACGAACCCCAACACGCTGGGTGTTTTCGATGAAAACATCGTGGAGATCGCGCGGCTGGTGCATGACGCCGGTGGGCAGCTCTATTACGATGGCGCGAACGCCAATGCGATCCTGGGTCTGGTGCGACCGGGCGACACGGGCTTCGATGTGGTGCATTTCAATCTGCACAAGACATGCTCCACGCCACATGGCGGGGGCGGTCCCGGAGCCGGTCCCATCGGTGTCGCGCCGCATCTGGTGCCGTTTCTGCCCGGCCCGCTGCCAGCCAAAGACGCGGATGGCACGTTCCACTGGCGCGATGCGGGGCCGCAGTCCATCGGGCGCGTGCGGGCGAACAACGGCAACTTTTTGGTGCTGGTGCGGGCCTATACCTACATCCGCTTCAATGGTCCCGACGGGCTGCGCCGGGTGAGCGAGAGCGCCGTGCTCAACGCGAACTATCTGATGCACGCGCTGAAAGATCTCTTCACGCTGCCTTTCGACCGCACCTGCATGCACGAGTTCGTGCTTTCCGCCAACCAGCAGAAAGCGCGCGGCGTGACAGCGATGGATATCGCCAAGCGCCTGCTCGACTTTGGCATGTATGCGCCGACGGTCTATTTCCCCTTGATCGTCCCCGAAGCGGTGATGATCGAGCCGACCGAGACCGAGACGCGCGAAACGCTGGACCGCTTCATTGCGGTGATGCGCCAGATCGACCAAGAGTCGCGGGAAAATCCCGAACTGGTGACGCACGCGCCGCACACCACCCCCGTCGGTCGCCTGGACCAAACGCTGGCCGCGCGCAAGCCGCGCCTGCGCTGGTCGCCGGGGGATGCGCCGCGCACGAGCGAGAAGAGCGTGCCGGTGGGGGTGAGCCGGTAAGGGGCTGATGCATCACCGCACGCCCGCCGGGGGCAAGATATGTTGCCTGGCACGCCCGCCGGGGGGTGGGTTAAACCCCCGGCGGGCGCGGCATGCGGCACCCCTACGGAGCCATGTCAAATCTCAAGCTTTACAGAAGCTGCACACCCAAACACTCATCGCCCCTACTTCTCCTGGCGATGCTCTTCCAAAATCTGCTCAACTTCTTCATCTGTCGGCGGGTGGGTGGTATGGGCGACGCCAAGCGCGCGATCAAGTGTAGCCGCAGGGGAACCTCCACGTGATGGCGGACAATCTTGCTAGCCACCGCAGTGGCCCCATTCGGGAGGGGCTGGCCGATCATCCCCGTATCCAGCAGGCTTTCATTCCCGTCGGTGCCGCCTGGTTAAATCTCATGGAAGGCTGGTGGCGGAGCTTTCGCCGCAACGCCTTTGCGGGGACGTCCCTAGCGAACGGCGAGGACATGGCCATCGTCACGCGGTTAGCGACCCCGCAGCTCAACCGCCAGGCCAAACCGTGGGTCTGAGGGCGACCCCCTCCCGCACCAAGAAAGCTCCGTCGTCGTTTTGTCTCCTGCCTTTGAGGAACGTCGCACTAGTAATCGGCAGGCTTGCTATAAGATGCTCTAGCGCCGACCCATCGCCGATGTGGCGTTGCTCTTTATCTCGAAAATGGAATTGGAGGTATGGAGTTAAGGCCTAGCTTTGCGCTTCACCTTCCGGTAAAAATCTGCTATACTATGGTCGTCCAGATGGTATTAGGAGGCGAGGTTTATACTATGCCAGCAGCGACACAAGCTGAAATGGAAGTCATTCAATTTCTTATTCACCAACCAACTCCTGACCAGATCATTGCTTTTCACCCATCACCAGAGGTAGCAGAACGTTTCTATTCCCTTGTGAACAGGGAACGCGAAGGGTCCCTGACACCAGCAGAACAGCGTGAGCTAGAAACTTTCATGTACATTGAGCACATGATGCGTTTGATGAAAGCTGCTGCTTATAAAGCGCTACAACAAAAGGCTTCTTGAGACTGTGAGCAAAGATACCATCCCTGAATGGTTACGCCGCCAGGTTTGTGAGCGAGCGCAAGGCCGCTGTGAGTATTGCCTGATCCGTGAAGAGTTAGTCTATTTGCCATTTGAGGTCGATCATATCATTGCTGAAAAACACGGCGGACCCACACATATAGATAATCTTGCGTGGGCGTGTCCCGCATGTAATCGATATAAGGGAACTGATATCGGCTCTCTTGATCCAAAGTCTGGCCGTATTGTTCTCTTTTTCAATCCACGAAAACAACGTTGGTCGCGCCATTTTCGCCTTTCAGGCGCACGCATTGAACCGCTGACGGCAAACGCTAGAGCAACAAGCTTGCTTTTACGTTTCAACGATGAATGGCGTATTCATGAGCGCTTATCCTTTATCGCATTAGGGCTATATCCATAAATCGCCATCCCCAGTCACTATAGAATACGCATATAAGCGAGAAGACATAGAGGAGATGATGTTTTCTCTCCATGTCTTCTTGTTGAGCACTTGCTCAGCGTGGTTTAATTCCGCAGCGGCTGGCCCGTCGTCAGCGTGTATTGGATGCGCTCCTGCGTCTTGGGCGTGCCCAGCAGCGTCAGGAACGCCTCGCGCTCCAGATCCAGGATGTCTTGCTCGGTGAGATCCTGATTGGGCTGGCAGTCGCCGCCGGTGAGCACACGCGCCAGTTGATCGGCCACGAAGACATCGTGCTCGCTGGCCTTGCCCTGCAAGCGCAGGTTCTCGGCGAATTGTTTCAGCGCCAACCGGGCACCCTTGCCGCCCAGGCGGAAGGTCGTCGGCTCAGGCTTCTTCCATTCACCGCGCGCCGCTGCCTCGGCCAACATGATCGCGTCGGCTTTGGCGTCTGAAAGCAGGCGCTCGCGGTCGAAGGTGATGCGATCCGTCTTGCGCAGGAAGCGCAGTCCTTGTGCCTCGCGGGCGCTGGTGCTGACGGTGGCGACGGCGATAATCTCAAATGCGTGGCGCGAAGGAGCGAAAGGTCCCTTATCGGGCGTGCCTTTTTGCCAGCGCACCAGCATCTCTTTGCAGCCACCGCCAGCGGGAACCAGACCCACGCCGGTTTCTACCAGGCCGATGTAGGATTCCACCGCCGCCCGCGCGTGCTGGCTGTGCATGATGATCTCGCATCCGCCGCCCAGCGCGCGCCCCGCTGGAGCCGCCACCACCGGGATATCAGCGTATTTCAGTGCCATGTTGGCATCCTGGAAACTCTTGATCGACGCCTCGATCAGCTTCCACTGACGCATCTTGCTGGCCATCACTGCTTGCACCAGATTCGCCCCCGCGCTGAACGTGTCGCTGTCGTTGCCGATGACCAGCGCGCGGCCCCACGTCTTCGCTTCGTCCACGGCAGAGCGCAGCAGCTTGAAGATGTCGTCATCCAGCGCGTTAAGCTTGGTGTGGAATTCCAGCAGCAGCACGCCGTCGCCCATATCCAGCAGGGACGCGGATTTGTTCTCTTTGACGACCTTGTTGTTTTTGTGCAGCGCCTTCGCCGTGATGACGTTATCCGACGCGGGAGCCGGCGTATAGCCCTGCGCGCGGAAATCGAAATAGCTGCGCGCGGGAGCCTCGACATAGAATTTGCCCTGGCCGTTGCCCAGCACGGTCTGCACCAGCGGCGGAATCGTTCGCCCCTCGGACTGCATGCGCCGGGTGGTGGCCTCGACGCCGAGGGCATCCCATGTCTCGAAGGGACCGGCTTCCATGTTGAAGCCCCACTTCATGGCATTGTCGATGTTGCGCACGTCGTCGGTGATTTCGGGTCCGATGGCAGCGGCATAGATCAAGCTGTCGGCGGTGGTTTCCCACGCCAGTTTCGCCGCGCGATCCGACCCACTGATGAGCGTGCGAATGCGGTCAAACACGTCATCCTGGTTCTTGGCGGCGTCGAGCGAGGGGAACGAGACCTTCTCGCTGGGACGATAGTCCATCGTGGCGGGATCCAGCACAAACACCTCGCGCTTGCCATCCGGTCCCTTCGTGCGGCGATAGAAACCTTGTCCCGTCTTGTTGCCCAGCCACTTGTTTGCCAGCATGGTGCGCACGAACTCCGGCAACTGGAACGTCTCGCGGAATGGATCGTTCGGCAGGTTGCGATATAGCCCATCGGCGACATCCACCAGGATGTCTAATCCGGCGATGTCGGCGGTGCCGAAGACGGCGGATTTCGGGCGACCCATCGGCGTGCCCAGAATCGCGTCCACCTGATCAAAGCCATAGCCCTCGTTCAGGGCACGGCGCAGCGTCGCCAGCATGCCGTAATTGCCCAGGCGGTTGGCGATGAAGCCGGGGGTGTCTTTGCAGACGACCGTTCCTTTGCCGAGCTTCTCTGCGCCGAATTTGCCCATGAAGGCGACCACTTCAGGATCGGTATCGACATCCGGCACCAGTTCCAGCAATTTCAAGAAGCGCACCGGATTGAAGAAGTGGGTGATCAGGAAGTGGCGGCGCAGACTATCCGAACGCCCTTCCATCAGTTGACGCGCCGGAATGCCCGATGTATTGGAGCTGACGATGCTTTCAGGCTTGCGCACCTGCTCGATGCGTGCATACGTCGCCTGTTTCACGTCCAGCCGCTCGAAAACGGCCTCAACAATCCAATCGGCTTGCGCCAGGCGATCAAAATTATCTTCGGTGTTGCCGACGGTGACCAGGCGCGCGTCGGCAGGGGAATAGAACGCGCTGGCGGGCTTGGCTTTCAGGGCGCGTTCCAGCCCCGCTTGCGCGATGCGGTTGCGCGCGGCGGGATTCGTCGAATCCTTCGCGTCATCCGGCACAATATCGAGCAGATCAACGGGGATGCCGGCATTGGCGATGGCGGCGGCGATGCCCGCGCCCATCGTGCCGGCCCCGATGACCGCTGCCCGCTGAATCTCATATGGCATAGGGGAGAATCTCCTCAAAAGAAAAAGGACGGGACGCGAAGATCACGAAAAAGGCGAAGAAACGCGAAGTGTTGCGAGGGAACAATCCTTTGTAGGATCAGGGCAACGATATTCCTCACTACCACATCGTCACAAACCTTCGCGTCTCTTCTTTATCTTCGCGTCTTTCGTGTCTCGTCCTAAGAATTAAGCGAGGCGCTCGATGATGGTGGCGACACCCTGGCCGCCGCCGACGCAGAGGGTGGCGAGGCCGATGGTCTTGTTTTCGCTCTGCAAATCGTTCAGCAGCGTGGCTGTGATGCGCGCGCCAGAGCAGCCGAG
>JAJPKG010000045.1 GCA_021323815.1 Pseudomonadota bacterium | reverse complement strand
CGCCAATCAGGCTGTTGCTGACGCGATTGTCGCAGAGATCCACACCAGCCAGGCAAATCCCATTGTTTTGCTCCAGGACTATCACCTGTACCTCGTCGCTGGCGTGGTCAGGCGCATGTTGCCTGCCGCGCGCCTCGTCCATTTTGTGCATATTCCCTGGCCTGAGGTGCGCTGTTGGCATCTGCTTCCTCATGCCGCTGTGATTCAGATTCTCACCAGCCTGCTGCAATGCCATATCGTCGGGCTGCAAACCGACACTGATGTGCAAAACTTCGTCACCTGCGTCGCCCATTTTTTCCCCACAAGCGAAGTTCAACCGCGCTCCGGCGGTTATCTTGTCCGCGCGGACGGCCATCAGGTGCTGGTTCGTGCCTGCCCGATTCCCGTCGATGCCTCCTATATCCGCTCCCTCATTCAACACGACACAGCGCAACACCATCCCGATCTCGTCAATCTGCCCGCCGGCTGCCAGGTGATCTTGCGCGCTGACCGCATCGACCCCGCGAAAAACATCCTCAGAGGATTGCAGGCGTTCGCGCTGTTGCTGGACCAGCACCCATCCTTGCAGGAACGTGTTCGCTTTGTGATGGCGCTGCTGCCGGAACGCCAAAACAGCGCTCGCTATCATGCCTATGCACGGCAAGTTCGCGCTCTGGCAAGTGAGATCAACCAGCGGTATAGCGCTGATGCTCATCCTCCGGTTATCCTACTCCTGGGCACCAATCACCGCCACGCGCTCAAGCTGATGGAAACCTGTGATGTCTTTCTCGCCAACTCGCTCATCGACGGCATGCATCTCGCTTCCAAAGAAGCGGCGGTGCTGAATCGCCAGGATGGTGTCATTGTGCTTTCGCGGACCACCGGCACCTATCGCGAGCTTTGCGATGGCGCGTGCCTGGGCATCACCCCCACAGACCTTCAGGAAACCGCTGACGCTCTGTTTGCCGCTTTGACCATGCCGTCGCGGCAGCGCCACGCGATGGCGACGAGAGCGCGCCGGCTCATTGAATCACGAACAACATTCAGTTGGCTGCAAGAATTAGTTGCAGATCTTTCTGCATCTCTAGTTGAATGAGGATGAGGTACCATAACGAGAACTGCCCTCAGCATCATCAAATGTACCCAGAAAGAATTAGTTGATAGTGATGTGCATGTTTTAAGTGATTTTGCACGAATGCTTTTTGCATTGGCTAACGCTGCGATTGCTTCAACGAGCGTAACCTCTGCTATATAAAATACATTGTCGAGTTCACGCGCACAAATAGCGGCCATCCAGTGGTGGCCGACTTCCCAGCGCACATATCTTTTTATCAAGGCGCTCGTATCTAAGAAATATGGCTGCATCAACGTGGTCCACGCTCTTCGATAATAATTTCTGATAATGGCTTGCCCAGTAAGATATTACTTACCAATTCTACAAGTTTTTGCTCCTCTTCTGTATCTTTGCTAGGATCTGGAAGATTGAGAATATCGCCCGCCGCATAAAGCTTGCGCAAAAAGTCATTGTATGTAGCCGCTGATGCTGTTCCTGACTGGATTGGAGGAAAGTGTTGTTTCTGCCAACTGTTCAACAGCTTGGCCATTTTCTGCCGCTGCAGCTTCTAACGCTGCATAGGCAGCATCATCCATATGGATGATAATCTGATGGGACATCACATTCCTCCTAAAGGAATTCGTTTCCTTGTATTATATCATCGTATTCTATCATCACCCTGTTTATTTTGCTACTCCCGCACGCTGAAATAGACCGCCGCTGGATTATGCACCACCAGCGCGGCGGTGGATTGTTCCGGCACCAGTTGATAAGCAACGGTGAGATCTACGCCGATGGAGTCGCGCACAGGCATCACCGCGAACAGCTTCTCGTGATCTTCCAGGTCGGGGATGGCCGGATAGCCCCAGCTATAGCGCCGGCAAGCATCCGTGATCGCGCCCATGCCAAGCTCGTTCTTGATCTGCTCGTTGACATATTCCGCCAGCGCCTCAGCCAGTTGCACGCCCAACCCATGCAGGAAATAGGCGTCGGTATAATCGCCTTTGGCTTGCAGCGCATCCACCTGCTCGGTGGCGCGGTGGCCCATCGTCACCACCTGCAAGGCCACCACGTCCGGCTGCGGCGCGCCGCGCGGGGCGAAATAATCCGCCAGGCACAGGCGTTCGCCCGCCGGCTGGCGCGGGAAGATGAAGCGCGTCAACTCGCGGCTGTGATCGGCAGGGTCCAGCACCACCAGTGCGTCACCCTCGCTGAAGCAAGGATAATAGCCATAGATCGCCTTCGGCTCCATGCTGCGCTCCAGCCGGGCGCGGCGAATCATCATTTCCAGGCGCGGCTCAAACTCGTCGCGCACCAGCCGCTGATATTCCGCGCCGTGCGCCTTGCCGCCCCAGCGCCCGCGAAACAGCGCGTTGCGGTCCAGGTGCGGCACCAGATCTTCCAGTCCGATGCGGTCCAGCACGCGCGGTCCCCAAAACGGCGGCGCGGGAATGGCGGCGGGAAAACGCGCGGCCCCACCCCCCACCTGCGATCGAGAGGGGGAGTCAGTTTGGGCCGATGCCAGCGTAGAGCTACGCGATCCGCTCGCCGCCGGATCTCCCCGCTCTAGCTTTGCTGGGGAGGGGTCGGGGGTATGGCTGCTCGCCTCTTGCACCACGCGCTCATACAGCGCGGCACGCTTGCTGGGATCGACCAGTTGATCCATGATGTCTAATCCCTCAAAGGCGTCGCGGGCATAATAGACGCCATCGGGGTACGGCTGGCGCTTATCATCGTCGCCGACAAAGAGGATGCGCCGGCCATAGGCGCGATTGATGGCCGCGCCGCCGATGATCACGGGGAAGTGCAGCCCGCGCTTATACAATTCCTGCACGCACAGCGGCATCTGCTTGGAGGTGCTCACCAACAGCGCGGAAAGACCGATGGCATCTGCGTTGACCTCGACGGCCTTTTCGATGATGGTGTTCAGCGGCACCTGCTTGCCCAGATCATACACCGTATAGCCGTTGTTCGAGAGGATGGTGTTGACCAGATTCTTGCCGATGTCATGCACATCGCCAAAGACGGTCGCCAGCACCACGCGCCCTTTGGTATACCCTTCCGTGCGCTCCAGATACTGTTCCAGATGCGCGACGGCGCGCTTCATCACCTCAGCGGATTGTAGCACGAAGGGCAAGATCAACTCGCCCGCGCCAAAGCGGTCGCCGACATCTTTCATCGCCGGCAGCAAGACGGTGTTGAGGACCGCGACAGCGCACTCGCTGCGCATCGTGGCCAGGCTGGCATCGCTGAGCAAGCTTTCCTGAGCTTCGCGCTCTTCGCGTCTCGTCCTCTCTCGCACCCGATTGCTGATCGCGTCATCAATCAACGCTTCGATGCCGTCTTTCTTGCGATGCACGATCATGTAGTGGATCTTCTCATCCACACTCATGCCCTCGGTGGGGTCGGCGCGCTCCTCGCCAGCGTCTTGCGGCTTGCCGTGTTCTTCATAATAAGCGATGAAGCGTGGCAGGGCATCGGGATCGGTGTTGAAGATCAGCTCGTCGCAGATCTTGCGCTGTTCGGCGTCGATCTCGGCATAGGGCTTGATGTGGGTGGGATTGACGATAGCCAGATCCAGTCCGGCGGCGACGGCATGATAAAGAAACACGCTGTTGAGCGCAGCGCGGGCATGCGGCGCAACGCCGAATGACACATTGCTGACGCCGAGAATCGTCAGCACGCCGGGCAATTCCGCCTTGATGCGCTTCAGCGCTTCCAGCGTCTCCACGGCGGCGTTGCGCAGATCTTCCTGGCCGGTGGTGACGGGGAAGGTGAGCGGATCAAAGATCAGGTCGTCGTATGCCAGGCCATAGTCCCGCGTCGCAATCTCCGCGATGCGTTTAGCGACCTCGAATTTGCGGTCGGCGGTCTTCGCCATGCCGATCTCGTCGATGGTGAGCGCCACCACCGCCGCGCCGTGTTCCCGCGCCAGCGGCAGCACGGCCTCAACCTTGCCCAGCCCGTTTTCCAGGTTGATCGAGTTGATGACGGCGCGACCGGGATACGTTTCCAGCGCGGTTTTCAGCACGTCCGGCTCGGTGGAATCGAAGACCAGCGGCGCTTCCACCCCCATCGAAAGCGTTTTCACGGCATGGCGCATCTGCTCCACCTCGTCGCCTCGCTCGGTCAGCGCCACCTGCACGTCCAGCGCGTGCGCGCCCCACTCGATCTGATCGCGCGCCACCACCAGCAGCGTGTCATAATCATCCTTCAGGAGTGCCTGCTTCACCTTGCGGCTGCCCTGCGCGTTGACGCGCTCGCCCACCACCATCGGGCGCGGCTCTTGCAGCAAGGACGTGGCGCGCATGCCGCTGGCAATGGAGGGCACGCGCAGATCGCGGTTCTGCGCCAGGCGCTCCAGCGGGCGAGATCGCTGCTCCGGGGCGAGCGCCTGAATGGCGGCGACGACGGCGCGCAGGTGATCCGGCGTGGTGCCACAGCAACCGCCGATCACATTCACCCCCAATTCGCCGACGAACTGCGCCAATGCCTGCGCCATCGGCTCCGGCTCCATCGGATACACTGCCTGACCGTTGATGTTCAGCGGCAGCCCGGCGTTGGGAATGGTGGAGATCGGCAACGGGCAGTTCTCGCTCAGAAAGCTCACCGGCTCCCGCATGTGCTCCGGCCCGGTGGAACAGTTCAGCCCAACCAGATCCACCCCCAGATGCACCAGGATGGTCATGGCGGCGGCGATGTCGGTGCCCAGCAGCATGCGCCCGCTGGTGTCGAGCGACACCTGCGCCTGAATGGGTCGCTGGATGCCGGTATCCTGCATGGCGCGTCTCAGTCCCGTGACCGCCGCGCGCACTTCCAGAATGTCTTGGTTGGTTTCCAACAGCAGCACGTCCACGCCGCCTTCCAGCAGCGCCCGTGCCTGTTCGCGGTACACCTCGACCAGATCGGCATAGGTGATGTTGCTGAGGACGGGATCGTTGCCGGAAGGGAGCATGCCGGTCGGCCCCATCGATCCCGCGACGAAACGCGGGTGCTCCGCTGTGGCGAAGCGATCCGCCACCTCGCGGGCAAGGCGCGCCGCCGCCAGATTGATCTCATGCGTGCGCTCGCCCAACCGGTAATCATCCAGCTTGATGCGACTGGCGGTGAAGGTGTTTGTCTCCACCACGTCCACGCCCACCTCAAAATAGGATGCGTGGATGCCGGTGATGACATCCGGGCGGGTGATGTTGAGGATCTCCGGGCAGCCGTCCAGCGCCGCGCCGCCGTAATCTTCCGGCGTCAGGTTCATCCGTTGAAGCGTCGTTCCCATCGCGCCGTCATAGATCACCACTCGCTGCCGCACGGCTTCCAGAAACGCAGATTCTCGCATCGCTCGCCCCCCTAAGACGAGACACGCAGGCCGCAAAGATTAAGAAGATCCGCGAAGAAAATGAAGAACAACCTTCGTATCCTTCACCTTCTTCGTGTCCTTCGCGTCTCGTCCTCGTGCTCGTTTTCATGCACGATGCGGCGCTGGCTTGTGTTGCCGCGCCGCATCACATCTCCCCTGCATTATAGCGCATTTTCCTGGGCAGCACCAAAACGCCGCGTTTTCCCCCTCCTTGTGCATTGACGCCCGCCCTGCTGCCGATATATGATGAGCATTGCTTTTATCTGATGCGGCAAGGGGGGATTTCGGCATGGCGGCGACGCGCGAGATAGACGTTCGTTTTCTCAGCCCCAGCACGCCCGCTGTCGAACTGGCGGGGCGCTTGCACGAACCCGATGGCGTCCAGGGCAGTCTGCCCGGCGTGGTGCTGATGCATCCTCAGCCGCTGGTAGACGATATGAACGATCCGCTGACGGTGCGCGTGGCGCGCGACCTGGCGGCGGCGGGGATGGCAGCGTTGCGCTTCAATTTTCGCGGTGTGCCGCCCAGTGGCGGCGAGATCACCGATGGCCGCCTGGAACCGCTGGATGCCGCTGGCGCGGTAGCCTGGCTGCTGGCCAGACCGGAGATCGACGGCGCACGCCTGGCGCTGGTGGGCCATGCCTTTGGCGCGTGGGTCGCTCTGGACTATGCCGCCGTGGATGAGCGCGTCGGCACCATCGTTGCTGTCAGCCCGCCGCACTTTCGCCTGACGCCGGGCTTCGCCGCCACCCTGGAGCGCCCCAAGCTGATCGTCATCGGGGATGATGACGAGGTCAGCCCGCGCTTCAAGGTGGAACACTGGCTGAGCGGCGTGCCGGGGCCACGCGGCCTCTCGGTCATCCCCGATGCCCAGCACTTGATGCGCGGGCGTGAGGCGGCTGCCGCAGCAATCATCGTCAATTATCTCGCCCGCTGGGCCGGCATACGGTAAAAGAAGAGGTGTCAGCGTGACAATTCAGCTCGAAAATCCGATCATCGTACAAAGTGACCGAACGATCCTGCTGGAAGTTGATCGCCCGCGTTCGAGCGAAGCGCGCGACGTGCTGGCAGCCTTCGCCGAGCTGGAAAAATCGCCGGAACACATCCATTCCTATCGCCTCACACCGCTTTCGCTCTGGAACGCAGCGGCGGCAGGGCTGACGGCCAACGGCATCTTGCAGCAACTGGCGGATCTGAGCAAATATGACATCCCACCGATGGTGGTCACCACCATCAACGACGCCATGAGCCGCTATGGCCGCGTCAAGCTGCTGCGCGATGGCGACGCCATGCTCCTGCGCTCCGACGACAAACCGTTGATCGTTGAATTGCGCCGCAACAAGAAACTTGAGCCGTTCATCCTGGGCGAGCAGGGCGACGACACCATCATCATCGACCCCGCCCGGCGCGGTCACGTGAAACAAGCGCTCATCGCCATCGGCTATCCCGCCGAAGATCTCGCCGGCTATAGCGAGGGAGAGCCGCTGCCCATGCGTTTGCGCCAGCCCACCGCCAGCGGGCGCGAGTTCGCCCTGCGGCAATATCAGACCGACGCCGTGCGCGCCTTTTACGCGGATGGCGCGCTCTCTGGCGGCAGCGGCGTGGTGGTGCTGCCGTGCGGCGCGGGCAAGACTATCGTCGGCATCGGCACCATGACCGCTGTTGGCCGCTCCACGCTCATCCTCACGCCCAACACCGTCGCCGTGCGCCAGTGGATCAGCGAGATCCTGGACAAAACCGACCTCAGCGCCGATCAGATCGGCGAATATACTGGTGAGCGCAAAGACATCCGCCCCGTCACCGTCACCACCTATCAAATGCTCACCTATCGCCCCTCGGAAGATAGCGATTTTCCTCATTTCAGCCTGATGACCGCGCACGACTGGGGCTTGATCATCTATGATGAGGTCCATCTGTTGCCCGCGCCCATCTTCCGCGTCACGGCAGAAATTCAGGCGCGACGACGGCTGGGGCTGACTGCCACGCTGGTGCGCGAGGACGGGCGTGAAAGCGACGTGTTCGGCCTCATCGGCCCCAAAAAATTCGACGTGCCCTGGCGCGAACTGGAAAAGCAAGGGTGGATCGCCACCGCCGAATGCCATGAGATTCGCCTGAGCCTGAATGAAGCCGACCGCATGGCCTATGCCCTGACCGATGACCGCGAAAAATATCGCGTGGCAGCGGAAAATCCCCGCAAGGTGGAGATCGTGCGCGCCCTCATCGAACGTCACGCCAACGATCAGGTGTTGATCATCGGCCAATATCTGGATCAGCTCAAGCAGCTTGCCGCGCTGCTCGACGCGCCCCTGCTCACCGGGCGCACGCCCAACGCCCAGCGCCAGAAGCTCTATGACGACTTCCGCAGCGGCGCGATCAAACGTCTGGTGGTGAGCAAAGTGGCGAATTTCGCCATTGACCTGCCCGACGCCAATGTTGCCATTCAGGTGTCCGGCACCTTCGGCTCGCGGCAAGAGGAAGCGCAACGCCTGGGCCGGCTGCTGCGCCCCAAAAGCGACGGCTCCATCGCCTATTTCTACACGGTCGTCACCCGCGACACCCGCGACCAGGATTTCGCCGCCAATCGCCAACTCTTCCTCACGGAGCAGGGCTACAAATATCTCATCGAAGATGCCGAGACGCTGGGCCTCATCACCAAAGATCCCGCGACGGCAT
>JAJPKG010000182.1 GCA_021323815.1 Pseudomonadota bacterium | reverse complement strand
GGCGCGTTTGCTGGCGAATTGACATGCATACGGGACCGATGCCCGTCACTGATCATCATACCGCGCTGATCGCACCACAGCAAGTGAGATTCGACACATGTTGCTTGGCGGGGCAAAGGAAGGTGTCACCGGACGCGATTCTGTTGCGGCTCTAAGCCACGATGTCGCGGCCCGCGGCGTAGCGCAGGTGCTCGCCGCCGGCGACGATCTCGTGCAGGTGACGCGCGGCGCGCCACACGTCGTGGAAGCTGGTATAAAAGGCAATGGGGGCCAGACGCAACACGTTGGGCGGGCGAAAATCGGGGATGACGCCGCGCGCCTTCAGGGCTTTGCCGATGCGCGGCGCGTCGGCGTGTTCCACCGCCACGTGGCCGCCCCGGCGTTCGTGTTCCAGCGGCGTGCCGACGGCATAGCCATCCTGCTCCAGATCGTCCAGCAGGGCGATCAGATAATCGGTGAGGGCCAGCGATTTTGCCCGGATGGCGTCCATGCCTGCCTCGGCGAAGAGTTGCAGCGAGCCATAGAGTGGGACGGAAGCGAAGAGCGAGGGCGTGCTGATCTGCCATCTCCCCGCGCCGGGGGCGGGCATATAGGCGGGCGACATGTCAAACTGGCGCTCTTTGTCGTTGCCCCACCAGCCGCGCAGTGCCGGCATGCGCTCCCAATGACGGCGGTTGACGTAGAGACCCGCCGCGCAGCCGGGACCGCCGTTGAGATATTTGTAGCCGCACCAGAAGGCGCAATCGACATTCCAGGCGTCGAAGTGGTGCGGCACCGCGCCGATGCTGTGGCAGCAGTCGAAGGCGATGATGATGTTATGCGCGTGCGCCGCCGCCGTCAGCCGCGCCATATCCAGCAGTTGCCCGCTGCGATACAGCGCGCCGGGCAGCACCGCCAGCGCGACCTCTTTGCTGAAGGCGGCGATGATATCGTCTTCGGCGATGGTGCGGCCATCGCGGCTCGGCACCATGATCAGGTTTTCCGCTGGGTCGCGTCGGCGCAGTTCAATCTCGCTGGCCAGGGCATAGAGATCCGAGGGGAAATCGAGCGCGGCGCAGACGATCTTGCGCCGCTGCCGGTGGGGGCGATAGAACGTTGCGACGAGAGCGTGCAGGTTCACCGTTGTGCTGGCGGTGACGACGACGGATTCCGGCTCGGCACCAATCAAGGGCGCGGTCAGCCGGCCCAGATCCTCGCCGGTGAAAAACCAGGGGGGATCGGCCTGGGTCCAGCCGTCGATGCCCAGCCGCTTCCATTGGTCCAGCCCGCGCAACAGCGCGGCCTCGGCATCACGCGAGAGCAGTCCCAGCGAGTTGCCATCCAGATAAATCACGCCGGGGGGGATGTGGAAGCGATCGCGGAAACCGGCCAGGGGATCGCGCGCATCCAGCTTGCGGGCATAGGTTTCGTCATCCAGCAGCGACATGGGTGAGCGCTCCCTTTATAGGCTGATGGGCAACTGGCGCAGCCAGCGCGTCACCATCTCCGGCGCGTCGCTGATCTGCCTGGGGGCAGCGGCGACAAAGGGCCGGCACCAGGGATTATCCTGCGTGCTGTGGCTGAGAAAGATCTGAAAGTCGGTCATTGGTTTTCCCCTTTGATCGCGCTGCCACTGATGCTCAATGTGCTCAAGTATAGGATCAGGCGGGGATCGGTGGTCAATAGCAATGTCGCCTCAAAAAGTTGAGCGGCCCCGCGTGATGCGAGACCGCCCAGTAGATCACAGCGATTATCCCCGAACCACCCCACGTCATCTACCCAGCCTGGGGGGATCAGCCACATCAACCACACATCCACCGAATCGCTGTACCGCTATGGATTATGCCATACGTTCGTGACTTTCGCCTGAACTCACGCCGGGTTTGTCTGATCATTTGGTCATGTGCTCGGAGCCGCATATGTCAAACAACATAAGGCGTTGACGGTAATGGCGGGGAAATCGCCCGCACTGGAGTTTGATGACTCTTTGATCATGGTACTGGAGCATTCACGATCTGGATTGTCTCTGCCTGCACGACGCGCCCATCCTTGCGCAGCACGATCTGCCAGAGATCCGGCGTGAGGGGAACGAGAGTTTGAACGCGCTGCGTATCGCCGTGCGGCCACCATTCCTCAAGGGTGCGCGCCGTGCCGTGCGCAGGGATGATGGTCAGGCTGACATCCGCCTGGGCGGCTTCGACTGTGACAGCATAGCGCAGGGTGAAGGGCTGGCCCGTCACCACGCTATTCGTCGCCGTGCCGTTGGGCTGCTGGCTGACGACAAGGCTGCCTTCCGGTGGTGAGATGAAGATATGGATGGGGTTGGCGTTCAGGCGCATGCTGATGAGCACGAAGACCAGTCCCAGCGAGAGCAAGCCCCCCGCCAGCAACAGCCGCGTGCCGATGGGCGAAGGGCGCGAGAGCGGCGCGACCGGTGCCAGCGGCTTGCCGGCCTTCACGGGAACCGCGTGCGCGCCCGAGTCCGCGATCAGCCGCGAGCGCTGGGCGACGCCGGCGGGCGCATGGCATGCCGCGCAAAATCCGGCCACCAACCGCAAGGGCTGCCCGCAATAGGCACACGTTTCCATGCTGCCGCCACCTCATGCATCACATCTTCACATCCAGCATAGGGCATGGGGCCAAGCGGGGAACGCGCCGCCGCTGAATGGCCCGGTGAGATGGGGATGATCGGGGCATTGTACTCAGGCATGTTGCTCGATTATTTCATGCTTCGTTGTCCAGTCGGGCACAGCCATCCATACTCCGGTAGCTGCGTCATAAGAAACTTGTGCTTGTACTTCCATTTCTTCATCATACGCAATGATGGTTTCTCCATCGCTTAATGATGTATTAGGCCGATAGATTTTCAGCACGCCAACTGGCTCAGCTGTTTCTGTATTAAAATCAACATAAATTCGCTGCATACTTGCTATTCCTTCCTATGGTGTGGGATGTGGATTCGGCATCCGGCGAAAAACCTGGCTCAATTTGATAGCTACCGCCGCTGGTAATTGTTGCTCCATCATTCCAGTTGCATTATAGATCACGGCGAAGGTATGATGGTAGCCCCGCCCTGGGCTTTTCACCAGCCGCATCGCATAGCCAACTTGTTGCACTGCCGCTTGAAGATCATCATCAGTTGCATAACTGATTTGTCCGTTGCGAAACTGACCTGCGCGTGCCAGCTCATCAATGGTTTTTCCTGGCTGATACTGTACAGAAAACCCATAAAGCGGTATAGATACGCCCGCATGTTTACCAAAACCATCGCTTAGTTGTTTTGGCGTGGCCACTCCACCGCGAACAACCCATTCCATTGTGTCAACACGTCCCTTGATACAGCGAACCCTTGCAGCTTCATTATGTCATATCATATAAGGCATGGCACGCGCGAGCGTGAGCGGCGTACAATGTCGCTATCACCCAGTGCGAGGAAGTCACTGCCATGCCTGATCTGCGCGAAACGTTGAACGCGCTGAACAATCCCCGCCTGATCGACTATCTGCGCTGGCGCTATGCGGGCGAGTCACTGCTGGCTCGCGGCGGCGCGATCTATCCGTGCGCGGTGCATCGTGCGCCGCATGATCAGCGCGAGGATGTTGAATCAGTGCTGGGCTGCCCGCTGGATGCGCACGTTCCCGCTGAACCGCTCGTCGCAGATGACGCCTTGCGCCGCGCCATTGCCGAGGCCGGGCGCGATCTTGCAAATCTGCCGACCTATACCTTGCGCGAGTTGCACGCAGGGCCGGGACAAGCGTTGAACATCACGTGCGCGATGGGCGATTATTTTTCCATGCTGGATACCTGTGACGCGCTGGAATGGGAGATCGCTCGCCACGCTCCCGAATTGACGGCGAGCGATGCGGCGGCGTTGCGAGCGTTCGATGCGCGGTTGCGCCAGCGGTTGCGCGTGCATGAATTGGTAGCGAATCCGGCGCGGGATGGGCGATATCGTAGCGTGGCGCTGGCAGTGTCATGCGTCATCGCATACCGCGAGCAGGAGCAATGGCGGCTGATGGTGCGCCGGCGCTCGCCGCACGTGGCCGTGCATGCCGGCAAGCTGCATGTCATCCCCTCGTTCATGGTGCAGCCCGCGACGGCCGCCTATGCCGAGGAATTTTCCCTCCAACACCAGATCTTCCGCGAATATCTGGAAGAAGTGTTTGATCTGCCGGAATCAACGGCAGCGAGCGATCCGCGCTATTTTTATGGCGATGCGCGGCTGCGTTTCTTGCGCGGTCTGCTCGCGCAGGGCAAAGCACGTTTGTATTTCACCGGCATCGCTATGAATCTTTTCAGCCTGCGACCGGAAATTTGCGCCTTGTTGCGCATCGACAGCGAGGAATGGAGCGAGCGCCATCGCCATCATCCCCCCACGCCGCAGGATCGCATCGCGCTCAACGCCGAGTTCGCGCAGGATGGCGGCATCAGCGACATCGGCCTGGCGGGGGATGAGGAGATGCAGGCGCAGGCGGCGATCACGCCGGAAACGATGGTGCCGTGCGGCGCGGCGGCTTTCTGGCTGGCGGTGGATCTGCTGCGCGAATTGGACGAGCAGTGAGCATATCGTTGTGGCGCTGATCTGCGCTATAATTGAGGCATAACCTGGCGTGGGGGAGTGCGGGCTATGGCGAAGGGAAAGCGTGACGCGGGGCGCGTGGTGATCAGCGGCGGTGGCGCGTCGGGGGCATTGTGCGCCGTCGCGCTGGCGGAGCGCGGCTTTGAGGTGGTGGCGCTGGAAAAGGCCACCATCGGCAATGGATCGTCGGGCCGCTCGGCGGCGTGCATTCGCGCCCAGTGGGGCGTGGCCGAGACGGTGCTGGGCATGCGCTATTCGGAGTGGTTTTACGCCCATTTTCACGATCTGGTGCAGTCGTCCCCCGCTGACCGGCCCTGGATGATCAAACAGAACGGCTATCTGTTTCTCTACGAAGATCCCGACCTGGCCGCGCCACCCTGGCAGCCGTCAGCGCGGCGGGCAGCGGCTGCGGCGTGGGAAGCGGCGCGGGAGCACGTGGCCATGCAGCAACGCCTGGGCCTGGAGGTCTCGCTGCTGTCGCCGGCTGAGGTGCAGCGCCGCTGGCCGCACATTCTGGCGGAACGGCTGATCGGCGCGACGTGGGGGCCACATGACGGCTTCCTGAACCACGATCTCATTTACACGCGGGGCTTTGCGCGGGCGCAAGAATTGGGTGCTGAGGTGCGCCAGCATGCCGAGGTGATGGGGGCGGAAACACGCGGCGGGCACATCACACGGCTGCACACCACCGCCGGGCCGGTTGAGGGCGATTGGTTCATCAACGCGACGGGGGCATGGGCACCACGCGTCAGCCGGCGGCTCGGCGGGATGGATCTGCCTATTGCGCCGCTCAAACGCTTCCTGTATTATCTCAAACCGCATCGGCCCATCATGACGCCTGAGGCATGGGCCGCGCTGCCGATGACGATCTATGGCGTGGGGCCGGGGCGCGGCGCACACACCCGTCCTGATGGCGCGTCGTTGATGATTGGCTGGTCGCATGAGGCCGATCCCGAACCCGATTTTACCGATGCCGATCAGGATGTCATCCCGCCGGAATTTCACCACGCGCACGGCCTGGAAAATTACGGCTATGCCGCGCTGGCCGAGGTGGAACGCCTGGCAACGGATCTTGCCAACTGCGGCGGGCTGCATGCCACCACCTGCGGCTATTATGAAATGACGCCTGACGGCAGCCCGCTCATCGGCGCGGATGCTAACCTGAGCAATCTCGTCCACGCTGCCGGTTTTTCGGGGCACGGGCTGATGCACGCGCCCATCACCGCCGTGCTGGTGGCAGCCATCGTCGCTGGGGAGGTAGTTGACGGCAAAGTGAAACTGCCCGTGCCCTTCGATGCGCATGCCATCACCCTCAGCGCATTCGATCCCGCCCGCGATTTCGGCAGATCGCGCAAAGAAGCGCTGGTGCTCTAAACATCTCATCCTGGCATCAAACTGTTGAGTAGCGATCAAGGGGGTTGATCCTATGCCTCAAAGGATGCGTGTCTGGCGCTCGTTTGGTCAAAAGTTGAGTAATGATTGGGTCTTGAATCTTTCGGCGCTGCTCGCCTTCAACCTGCTGATGGCAACGTTCCCGCTTCTGCTGCTGGTGCTTGCGCTGGTGGGCATCACCTTTGGCTTGCTTTCGCCGGAACTGGAACAGCAGGTGATTCATACCATCAGCGCCGTCTTTCCCCCCACAACAGGGCAAACGGTGGTGGCGACCGCTGCCGAAAATCTCAAGCGCAGCGCGGGATTTTTGCTGGCGTTGGGCCTGTTCTCGGCGCTGTTTTTAGGCTCTCGCCTGTTCGTCGTCATCGAAAATTGCTTCGGCATCATCTATCGCGTGCGCTCACGCGATCTGGCGCGACAAAACCTGGTGGCGATCGGCATGGTGTTGTTGTTCATTGTGCTGGTGCCGCTCTTCTTGCTGCTGTCGGTGGTGCCGGATGCCGTGCTGGCGATTTTGCGCACAGCGGGGCATAAGGTTGGTTTCAGCGTGGCCATGCAGGTGCTCGTCTTCGTGGGAACCATCGGCGTCGCCATGATCATTTTCGGCCTGATCTATTGGATTGTTCCCAATCGACCGGCACTCTGGCGTTCCACGTGGCCGGGCATGATCGTCGCCGCCGTGCTGCTGGTGCTGTATGAAAAGCTCTTTCCCTGGTATGTCGGCACCTTCTTGCGTCCCGACAGCTATGGTTCCATCGCGGGCTTCGCGCTGGTGATCTTAATCTTTTACGACTATCTCGCCTTGATCTTGCTGCTGGGTGCGGAGATCAATTCGTGGGTCTCCGGCAAACGCGAGACAGCGGGCGATCTGCAAGCGATCCTCACCGAAGTGGATAAGCAGGCGACAGCATTGCAGGATGTGGTGCCGGCAGCCGTGCATCCCCCCGAAAAATTGGATGTTGATAATGACCGGCATGCCGATGGGGCCGGGAAACAGGGAAGGCGAACAGGGCCGAGGCGCGGCAATGCGGCCCGCCGGGAAAACGCGGGCTTCAATGATTAGCTCGCGACGATGGGCGTTTTAGGTGCGTCGGTGCTTTCCCACTTCGCGCGCCACCCCAAAAAGGATGAAGAAGAGCAAGGGGGCGAATGAAAACTCCCTGGGGAGCCTTCTGCTGGCAAAGCGCGTTTATGGGGCGGGAGGGGCGCTTCACCGCAGGGGCACGCGCTCGCCGTCCGGTCCGGCTGTCACCGGCACGCTGAAATTGCCGATGCGCAGATCCGGCAGTTCGCAGCGCAAGAGGTCGATGAAGGCGCGCACGCCCAGCGCTGGGCCACGCGGGGGCAGTTTGGGCAGCAACAATTCGGGGTCGATATTCAGATTGCGCAATTGCACCAGGCGTGTGCCGGTCTCGCGCAGAAAATCCACCCATGCTGCCGCTTCGTCCTCGGCATCAGCCAGACCGGGATAGAGCAAGAGGTTGATCGAGGTATAGACGCCGGCCTCGCGGGCGGTGATGAGACTGCGCTTGACGTGTTCCAGCGTATAGCCGATGGGGCGGTAATAGGCGTCATAGGTGGCAGCGCGGGCAGAGATGGTGCTGGCGCGCATGGCATCCAGCCCGGCAGCACACAGGCGGGCGATGGCGCGGGGATTGCTGGCATTGGTGTTGATGTTGATTGTTCCCATCGCCGTCTGGGCGCGCATGCCGCGAATGGCTTGCTCGATGAGGCGCGCTTGCAGCAATGGCTCGCCTTCGCAGCCCTGACCGAAGCTGAAGATGGCGTCGGGCGCGCGGGTGAGGTGCCGCACGCCGACCGCGACGATTTCTTCCACCGTCGGCACAAAGGTCAGGCGGTCTTGCGGCGACACCAGCCCGTCTTCTTCCTGCTTTGAGATGCAGCCTACGCAGCGGGCGTTGCAGCCGCCGGCGACAGCCACCGCGCCTTCCCAGCGCTCGAAAAACACGTTGCTGGCGGTGGGGCAGTGATAGTCCAGCGCGCAGTGGGCATGATGTGCCAGCACGCGATTTTCCGGATCGGCCAGCAGGCGACGCCGCACGCGCCGCTCAAGCTGGCGCGGATCGAAGATCGAGGCAAGCCAGCGCGAAGGATCGTCGGTCTGCACCGCAGCGGCATAGATCTCGCCGTCAATGCCGGCCAGCGCCGTGTAGCCGAAAAACGGCAGCGTTTCCGCATGCGGCGGGATGTCCTCCGGCGCGGCCAGCGTATAGCCGGGGACGCGGGTGCGGGTGAAGCCGATGGGCAGGAACGCGGAGATCGCCCATCCGTCTTGCAGATCCAGTGTCACGCGCTCGCCGGAAGCGGTC
>JAJPKG010000203.1 GCA_021323815.1 Pseudomonadota bacterium | reverse complement strand
GTGGGAACGATCACGCCGACGCTGAGCCAAGCGGAAGAGATCTATGCCGCGCTGGTGCTGGGCACGCATGATTACGTGGCGAAAAACGGCTTCAAAGAGGTTGTGTTGGGGCTTTCCGGCGGCATTGATTCCGCCCTGACGGCGGCGGTGGCGGTTGACGCGCTGGGTGCCGAAGCCGTGCATGGCGTGCTGATGCCCTCGCGCTTCTCGTCGCAGGGCAGCCTGGACGATGCCCGCGAACTCTCGCGCAACCTGGGCATCCAGACCTATGAATTGCCGATTCAGGAGCCGGTGGACGCGCTGCTGCATGTGCTGGCTGAGCCGCTGGCAAAGGTGCCATTCGGCATCACCCAGGAAAATCTGCAAGCCCGCGCGCGCGGCATGCTGCTGATGGCGCTTTCCAATGCTTTCGGCTGGCTGGTGCTGACCACCGGCAATAAGTCGGAAATGTCGGTGGGGTACGCGACGCTCTATGGTGACATGGCAGGCGGTTTTGCCGTATTAAAAGATGTATGGAAGACGATGGTCTATCAATTGGCGCGGCTGCGCAACCAGCGTGCCGGCAAGCCGGTGATTCCATTGAACACCATCGAAAAGCCGCCCTCGGCGGAATTGCGCCCCGACCAGCGCGACACCGATTCCCTGCCGCCCTACGAGGTGCTTGATCCCATTTTGCAAGCCTATGTCGAAGATGATTTCAGTCTCGAAGAGATCGTGGCGATGGGATATCCAGAGGCCGAGGTGCGGCGCGTGCTGCGGCTGGTGGACCGCAGCGAATATAAACGCCGCCAGAGCGCGCCCGGCGTCAAGGTGACGACCCGCGCCTTTGGCCGCGACCGGCGACTTCCGCTCACCAGCGGATATCATGAATGGAGCGACTAGCGATGGCACTCGACGAAGCGACCTTGCATCACCTCAAAGAAGAGGATGCGCCATTCTTGCTCTTTCACGGCTCGGCCAACCCTGACCTGGCTGATGCTGTTGCGCGGGAATTGCGGATGGAACTCTCGCCGTGCGCCATCGAACGTTTCCCCGATGGGGAAATTCATGTGCAGGTCAGCGAGAGCGTGCGCGGGCGCGATGCCTATATCATTCAGTCCACCTGCACCTCGCAGGACGGCGCGGGCCAGCACAGTCTGTCGGTGAACGAGAACCTGATGGAACTCTTCATCATGCTCGACACGCTGCACCGCGCCAATGCTGCCCGCGTCACCGCCATCATCCCCTATTACGGCTATGCCCGGCAAGATCGCAAGGTGGTGGGGCGCGAACCCATCACCGCGAAGTTGGTGGCGAACCTGCTGGCGGCGGCGGGAGCCTCGCGCGTGCTGGCCGTCGATCTGCACAGCCCCGCCGTGCAGGGCTTTTTCGACATCGGCATGGATCACCTGACGGCTATGCATGCCCTGGCCCAGCACGTGCGCCAGTCGAATTTGACGGATGCCGTCATTGTCTCGCCCGACACCGGCGGCGTGAAGCGCGCCGACACGTTCGCCAATCTGCTGAACCTGCCGCTTGCCATCCTGCACAAGCGCCGCGCTGATGCCGCTTCGGTGAAGATCCACGCCGTCATCGGCGATGTGGCCGGCAAGCATCCCATCATCGTGGATGACATCATCGCCACCGGCGGCACCCTGCGCCGCGCGGCAGACGCCCTCTTGCAGGCCGGCGCGCAGCCGAATATCACGGTCGTCGCCACGCACGCCGTGCTGACCGGCAACGCGCTGGAACAACTCGACCACCCCGCCATCCGGCATATCGTGGTCAGCGACTCCGTTCCCGTGTCGCTGGAAAAGCGCCGCCACCTGCCCACGCTGGAGATCGTCTCGCTCGCGCCGCTGCTGGCTGAGGCCATTGTGCGCTTGCATCGCGGCCAGTCGCTCAGCGCGCTCTTCCAGCAGCGCGCCGCTGAAGAGCCGACGCTTCCCTGGCCGCTGTAGTCCGTTGGGAAATCTCCCCACATGTCTCCGCATCAGCTATCGGGATCATTCCCGATAGCCGGTTGCGGGCATTTGCCGTATGATAGAGCAGAGGGCATGTCACACGCGCCATCCCTCAGTCCGCGCAGGCGAATTTGGCGGCGCAGCCCTGAGGCGCGGTTTGAACCGCCCAGTGTTCCATCATCATACTCAGGAGCATCATTCCCATGTCGTTTCGTGCCACTCCGCGAGGATCGCTATTTGTCGCGCTAGCGCTGGTGTGCGCCGCACTGGCCCTCGTCTGGCCGCTCGCGCCGGCTCAGGCCCACGCTGCCTTCAAATCATCGAATCCCGCGCCGAACTCGGTGCTGAAAACCGCGCCGACCGAGGTCTCCATCACTTTTGTGGAACATCTCGACCCCAAAGGGGTGAACATCACCGTCTATGATAACAAGGCCAACGTTGTCTCGACCGGAAGCGTGCAGCTCTCGTCGGATCTCTATACCGCATCCATCGCCATGAAAGGCGACGGCTCTGACATCTATCGGGTCGATTGGAACAACGTCTCGGCGGATGACGGCGATCCCACCCTCGGCGCGTTCGTCTTCGCTGTCGATCCCAGCGGCAAATCCGACAAGGTTGCGCCAGCCACATCCACTTCCGCTGGCTCGTCGTCGGGCATCTCGCCGCTGGTGGCCGTGCTGACGGGCATCGGCGGGCTGGTGGTCGGCTTCTTGCTGGCCTATGTCACGCGCCGCAATGCGCCGGCGGCACAATAGGAACAGGCTTATGAGGGATGAGCCTTGCGCGCCACGCCATCCCTCATAGTGCGTCCATTCGTTATCTGCTAGCGTAATAATGAGAGGAATTATCTTCGAGCGAACGCGATAAGCAAAGGATTTTTTGCAGATGCGACGACTATCTTCTGCCATCATCGT
This sequence comes from Pseudomonadota bacterium, assembly GCA_021323815.1. GTDB lineage: Bacteria > Chloroflexota > Ktedonobacteria > Ktedonobacterales > JACDGC01 > JAJPKG01. The sequence goes on along the minus strand of JAJPKG010000203.1, from coordinate 3,386 downwards.
CAGCGTGATGGTTTCGGCGGCGCTGCTGGCGCTGTGGCCGGCGGCTCCCGCGCTGGCGCATGCGCTGCCGGTCAGTTACAGTCCCGCGCCGAATCAAGTGTTGCACGCGCCCATCACCCAGGTGCAGATCCGTTTTTCCGAACAACTCAACCCCGACATCTCACGCATCGTCGTGGTGAATCCCTCGAACCAGCGGGTGGATGACGGCGACGTGCAGATCAGCAGCGATCAGTTGACCATGAGCGTGTCGGTGCCGGTCTTGCCTGCGGGAACGTATGTCGTCGCCTGGCGCTCGCACTCGGCGGATGACGGCCACGTTGCCGGCGGCTCATACATCTTTTACGTCGCGCGGGCGGATGGCACGGTGCCGCCGCTCTCAGGGCCGCTGCCCTCAGGCAACATCATCGGTGGCGGGGGGGCAGCCACCGGCAGTTTTGACGGGCTGACGCTGCTGCAAACCATCGCCCACTGGATCGCTCTGGCGGCGCTGACGCTGCTGCTGGGCGGCATCTTCTGGTGGACCTTCGTCTTGCCGCGTCAGAGCGCGCTCCCGTCTGATTTCGCCAAAGCCATCGCATCCGCCATCGGCTCAAGCGCCGATCTCGCCCTGGAAACCACCATCGGCGCGACCATCATCGAGATATCCTTGCAGGCGGCGGTTCTTGACGGCACGGCGCGCGGGCTGATCTCCTGGCCGATCATCAGCGGCATCCTGTTTCACAGCCGGCAAGGGGCGTTTCTGCTGGCGCGGATGGGACTGGCAGCGTTGGGCCTGGTTTGCCTGTGGGTGCCGCAACTGCGCGGCTCGCTCACGACGCGCAACCTGCGGCGGGTGGTGCCGGTGTTCGGCGTGCTGCTGGCCGTCGCGTTCGTCTATTCCGGGCATGGCGGCGCGTCGCAGCAGTGGTGGGGCGCGCCCATCGATCTGTTGCACCTGCTGGCGGAAAGCGTATGGCTCGGCGGCCTGGGCGTGCTGGCGTTGCTGGTTATCCCCACGCTGAGCAAGCGCCCTGAGGCTGAACGGCAGCGTTACCTGGCCTCGGCGCTGCCGGCTTTCAGCATCCCCGCGCTTGTCGCAGTGGGGGCCATCATCATCACCGGCCCGCTGAATGCCTCCACGCGCATGACCCTGCCGCAACTGTGGACCACGCCCTATGGCATCGTGTTATTGGTGAAGATCGCGCTGTTCATCGTCATGATGGCCATCAGCTACATCCACGCCTTCCGGCTGCGCCCGCGCCTGGCCGGCCTGCTGGGCATGGCCCCCGCCGTGCCCGCTGACGCGAATTCCTCATCATCCCCCCTCGCCTGGCTGCGGCGGCAGATCCTGGCGCTGGAAGCCGGCACGCTGGCACCGAACGGCCCGGCGCTGGCTGTTGCGGCTGCCCCCACCGCTGATGCCGCCCCCGCTGGCGCATCCCAGGAAGCCGGGCGGATCAGCGAGATGATGCAGCGCCTGTTCCAGTGGGAAGCGACCATCGGCTTGGGTGTGCTGTTGTGTGCCTCGCTGCTCTCATCCCTCGCCGGCACGCTCGCGCCGACGGTCATCAGCAACAGTTTTGGGGCCAGCGGTGGCAGCCAGACCTACACGCAGAAAGCGGACGGCCTGGCGGTGACGTTGAGCATCTCGCCGGGGCGCTTCGGCTCCAACACCGTCACAGTCACGGTGAAAAATCCCGATGGCACGCCGGCGCAAGGCACCGTTTTCATTCTGACTGAGATGGTGGAGATGGATATGGGCATCAACAACTTCGATTTACAGCCTGGCAGCCAGCCCGGCACCTTCACCGGAACCGTCGATCTGCCGATGGCGGGGCACTGGAAGCTGACGACGGTGATTCGCACGAAAGCTGATCCGCAGCATCTCCACCGCGTGACATTTACAGTGAGCGCAGCGTTTTAGGCCACAGGTGATGAGGTTTGCCAATCGAGGACGGTCATTGCAGCGACCCCGCCGGGAATACCATGTTCCCGGCTCGGAACAGACGCCCTCCGGGCTGCGGTCCGCCGTGCATGCTAGGGCACCCTTGCCGGCATGGGGCAGCCGGCGGGCCGGCGCGCACAAATGGGCGAAACGACGCCGCTGTCTGAGAAGCTGCACGCCGGGGGAGCGCGCTTCTCTCAGGGCTTTATCCCTGATGGATAGAGCAGAGATCATACCTATGGGGTTTCACTCAGCGTGGTGGCAGGCGTCATGGAAAAAGCGGCGTCGATGACAACGGTGGCGGCCCCCAGCGGCACCGCCAGGTCGCCGAGTTGGCCGGGGATAATCTTGGTGGCGGGCCAGATGGCCGGCAGGGAATGCCGCGCTGATTCTTCCTGCACTGCGTCCATCAGGTAGCGCCCGGTGCGCACGGTGGGGCCGTCGAGAATGACCACTTCTGGGTTGAGCAGGTTGATCACCATTGCCACCGCCGCGCCGATGTAGCGCCCGGCCTGTTGCAGCGCGAGCCGGGCCGACATCTCGCCCGTTTCGGCAGCGTGGATGATGTCGTTGATATCCGGTTCGTCAATGTTGGCGAGGCTGGGCGACACGTGGGCGCGGGGAGCCACGCGCGCCAGCGATTTGCCCTGCGTGGCGTCTTCGATGATGGCGGCGTTGTCAGCCAACGTATCCAGGCAACCGCGCTTGCCGCAGATGCACAGCGGCCCATTCTCGACCAGTTGCAGATGCCCGATCTCCCCTGCTGCGCCCAGCGCGCCGCGATAGATCTGCTGGTTGCGGATCAATCCCCCGCCGATGCCTCTGCCGATGCTGATATAGACGAAATCGCTGAACGGTTTGCCTACGCCATAGCGCCCCTCGCTGAGCGCGGCGAGGTTCGCGTTATTGTCCACGTGGACGGGCACCTGGAACTGTTGTGAGATGACGGCGGCGATATCCACCCCATCCCAGGAATGCTCGCCGGGGGGATAGAGCAGCGAATGGGTGCGGGCATTCACCGGCGCGGTTATGCCGATCCCGATGCCCAGGATTTGATCCCATTGCAATTCAGCGCGCGCCATGAAAATGCGGATGGCGGCGCTGAGCATGGCCAGACACGTCGCGGGGGGTGTGGTAAAGTCGAACGGCTCATTCCAGACCGATTTCACCTGCCCCGCCAGATTGGTGGTGATCAGGGTCAGCGTGGAATAGCCCACTTCGATGCCCAGCACCAGGCCGATGTCTTCATTGAATTGCACGAGGATCGGGCGGCGACCGCCGGTGGCGGCGGCGTCGATGAAGTCGCCTTCCGTCACCAGTTCATCTTGCAACAGTTGATCGATGATGCTGCTGACGGTGGTCTTGGAAAGGCCGGTTTGCTGGGCGAGGGAAACGCGCGCCGCCGGCCCTTGCAAGCGCACGGAATTGAGGACGAGCAGATGGTTATATTCGCGCAACGTGC
>JAJPKG010000201.1 GCA_021323815.1 Pseudomonadota bacterium | reverse complement strand
CTCTAAAGCGCCTAACGCATAGAGTTCAAGCATATCTTCGACATGGTTCATATGGTTCATCATCGCGCACTATCTTTCGCTTTCATAGGAAGCTTCCAGGGAGTGAATATCGATCCCCTCGGCCAGCAACAACTCGCGCAGGCGCTTCATTCCGGCGCGAATGCGGCTTTTGACCGTGCCGAGCGGCTCGCCCAGTGCGGCAGCCACTTCCGCCTGAGAAAGGCCGCCAAAAAATGCCAGCTCGATGGCGCGCCGTTGCCCCTCCGGCAACTGTGCCAGCGCCCGACGAATGCCTTCTGTGCGCTCGCGCAGCCATGCCGCCATCTCAGGATCGCCTTCCTGGCGGCTATCCACCAATTGCGCGCCCTCCACCGACCAATCGAAGTGGTCGGCGGTGACGGGGCGGCTCTGCCGGCGGCGGATCTCATTCAGGGCCAGGTTGTGTGTGATGCGCAAAAGCCAGGTCTGCACGCTGCCGCGTTCCGCCGCAAAACTTGCCGCCGAACGCCACAGGCGCACAAACACCTCTTGGGTCACTTCTTCCGCGGTGGCGCTGTCACGGACGATGCGCAGCGCCAGGGAATAGACCAGCTTGCCATAGCGATCGTACAACGGTCCCACCGTTGACTGATCTCCCTCGGCCAGGCGAGCGACCAGGAGAGCATCAGTTAGATCATGAGCAGTCAGAACACTCGCCTCGTTTCTCTAATTCTCTATACACGCGCCGGAAAGGATTGGGTGAGCCGGCAGCCTCACGCTTTCTGAGGCCGTCGCTCAGGGAACACCTGATCCAGCAGCCATTCCAGCGCGGTGTTGACCATGCCCAGGATGATCGCGCCGAAAAACGCCGGCCAGAAGCCATCAATCGTCAGATTCGGCACGATGTGCCCGATGAGCAAGAGCAACAGCGCATTGATGACCAGTTGAAATAAGCCCATCGTCGCCAGCGTGACCGGCAACGCCAGCAACTGCACAACGGGGCGCAAGATGCCGTTGACCAGCCCAAAGACCAGACCCAGCACCAGCACCGTTCCAAAGCGATAATGCACCTCAATGCCCGGCAACAGCGCCGCTGTGATCATAATGGCTAGCCCATTCGCCAGAACGCGGAAGAGGATTCGCAGCATATGGCAGCCTTTCAGAGATCTGGTGTTGTTGTGGAGCGAGTTCCGCTTCTTCGCTCACAAGCTGATGCGACTGCACGCCTGCGCCCAGGCACAGCAGGATGCCGAGAAACCCCAACGCCGGAACGCTTGCCAGGGATTGCAACAGCCCCATGCCGGAAATGATCGCCGTCGCGCCCAGCAGCGCGGTCATAAGCGCTTCGCCTGAGGCGCGCAGGATTATGGCGAAGCAGCCGCCCGCGAGCATGCCGACAAGGCACATGACCAGCGCGAGAGCGCGATCATCCGGCCCCAGATGTCCCCACATCAGCGCCGCAACGCTCAGCGCGCCCACCCCGCCAGCGGCGATGCCCATGATCTCCACCGCGCCCCTGCCGCGCCGCGTGGTGGCAAGATAAGCCGCGAGTCCGGCGGCGGCAAATGTCGCCGCGAGCAAGCGCGCATCACTCGCATGCCACCCCATGAGCGATGTTGCCAACCGTGCTCCCAGCAGCACCGCGAGAAAGGCGGTGGCACTGCGCAGATGGTGCCCAAAGAATAAGACGAACGCGCCGCCGAAAAGGGCAACTCCGGCCCAGACTCCCATATATGCTACCGTTCCCCCGTCAGCACCGTCGCCGGCTACAGACGCAACTCAGCGACATTCAGATGATGCGCCTCATCGGTTCCCGTCCACGCGATGGAAAGCACGTTCAGGCCGAGCACGCCAGCGAAACCGGCAGCCGGCGCGCCGAAGGCCGGTTCGGCGAAGACCGTGTTCGGCACGTTCCAGTTGTCCAGGTTATTTGTTGTTGCCACGTTCAACGAATCTCTTGTGTTGGTGCCGGTCCACATCCACGCGTAAAGCGTTGACTTGCCCAGCAAGTTATTGGCGACCAGCACAGGGGTGTGCAAGCTGAAACGCAATTTGGGGTGGCTTTCCAGCAACGACCACGAAAGCCCGTCGGACGAAGTCAGCGCGTCGATGATGTGCTGCGTGATCGCGGGATAGTGCGGCGTTGCACCCACGCTGGCCCAGCTCAGCATGAGAACGCCCCGCGCCATGTCATAGGCCAGCCCCGGCCCGGAGATGCTGTGATAGCCCTCGATGGTGACTTTGCGGCGAAACACCAGGTCGTGGGCAACAATGGCGAATGATGCCACATTCAAGTGCTGCCCGCCGTCGCGTCCGGTCCAGGCCAGCCACACCTGCCCGTCGCGGCTTTGAGTGAGCGCTGGCGCGAAGTCACTGACATCCGCCATGCGCAGGTGATGCTGATGCCCATATACGTTGAACAGGATGTTGAGGTGATGATCCAGCGCCGTCCAGGCGACGATGGTGTAATCATAGGGTTCGGCATGGGCCACCAGCACCGCCGGAGCCGCCAGCGCGTGGAATGGCAGCACCAGCTTGTGGGCATAGTCCAGCCCGTTGTGTGACAGCAACAGATTGATTGACTGCTCGGTGTCGGTGCCCGTCCAGGCAAGGATCGCCTTTGCCGTCGTTTGGGCGGGCGTGAAGGCCGCGTCGCCCGCCGTCCAGAGGGCGGGCGGATGCTCGCTGGTTTCGCCCAACACAATGGTGTTGGTGATGCGCGCCTGCGCCCACTGGGATGAGAAAGGCGCGGCGGCTGCGGGCGCGACACCCAGCAACCCCAGCACAGCCACAATCAGCGCGAAAGATAGCCGTTTGATAAGACGCATTGTGGCCCTCTCATTTCTTCGCTGAAGCCGAACAAAGTGTGAGAAGATGCAGCACCGCATGTCTGCATCATGTTATGTAAAGCATCGCGCATTGCTCTTCTTCTCATCATATCAGCCATGAAAACGCAATAGCAAACGCCATGTACTTTTTGAAATAGCGCGATGCCCGCGATATCTTGTCGGAAGGGTGGATGCCGCCCTTCTTATTTCAAAACGCTCCCCGTCATGGTGCATCCCATGAAAAGCGTGCTAGAATCGCGCGAGGGAATGAACCGGCGAGAGCAGAGCAGGGGGCGGCGAACCCTATCAGGCGTTTGCCCGCCGCTTCGGAGATGAAACGCTCAGTTGAAGCTGCCCTCTCGGCATCATTCCCTTTGTCCTACACCCTGTCTTGCCGCAGCGAGAAGGCTGCGCCCAGCACCATCAGCACCGCGAAACCTGCCAGGAAGGCGAGATCGGGCCAGATGTCGCCGATGCCGAAGCCCTTGATCATCACGTCTTTCAGGGCGAAATTGGCGTAAGTCAGCGGCATGATGTTGGCCAGTTGATAGAGCACGACGGGCAGCGTCTTGACGGGGAAAAAGAGGCCACCCAACAGCACTTGCGGTACCAGCAACAAGGGGATGAATTGGATCACCTGCAATTCGTTGCGCGCGAAAGCCGAGACGAAGATGCCCATATTCACCCCGCCGATGGTGAGCAGCGAGGTCACCAGGAAGAGCAGGCCCAGATTGCCCTTGAAATGGACCTGCAAGACGCCGACGACATACAGCAGAATCACCAGCGATTGCAGCAAGGCGAAGAGCGTGAAGCCCACCACGTAACCCATCACCAGTTCGGTGCGGTTCAGCGGTGACACCAGCAGCCGCTCGATGGTTCCCTGCGACCGCTCGCGCAGAAACGCCACCGAGGTCAGCAAAAAGACGAAGAAGAACGAAAACAGGCCGATAAAGAGCGGTGCCAGCGCGTCTGTTGCGGTGAACTGCGGCCCGCCATAGAGATATGTCGCGCTCACTGCCACGCGCGGCGCGGTGCCGCCGGCGATGCCCGGCGCGCTCTGCCCCAGCCCGCTCGTCAAGAGCGTGACGATGTTCTGGATCTGTTTCGCCACGTTGGGATCAGAGCCTTCCAGCCGCAGCGTCAGTGTGGCGCTGCCAGCACGCACCTGGCCGGCGAAATCCGGCGGGAAGATCAGTGCGGCGTCGGCATCACCGTTTTTCAGGTCGCCGTCAGCTTTGTCTGCCGTGACAATGCGCGCTGCCATCCCGTGTTGCCCGCTCAGGCGGTCGTGCAACGTCTGGGCCAGCGTGCTGCTGAGTGCGTCGCTGCCTGGCACGATATCGAGCGTAGCGGAAGATGACGAGGAATTCAGCACGAAGTTGAGCAGCGTCATCACCAGCAATGGTGCCAGGAACAGCAGCGCCATCGTGCGCCGGTCGCGCGCAAACTGCCGGACGATGCGCCCGGCCAATGTCATGATGCGCCGTATGGACATGACCATACACCTTCTTTCCAACTTTGTCCCACCCCCGACCTCTCCCCCGCAAAGCTGGAGAGGGGAGATCGCGCTGAGCGAGACAGCATCGATCTACGTGATCAACGAGCCGAATGATCTCCCCCTCTCTATCCGAAGGATGGGGAGGGGGTCGGGGGGTGGGGCCGCTGTGCAAAATAGAGAAACGCTTGCTCGAAGTCGTCTTGACCGGACTGGCGACGCAACTCATTGGGCGTATCAACGGCCAGCAGTTGCCCGAAGCGCAACAAGCCCAGCCGGTGGCAGCGCGCCGCTTCATCCAGGTGATGCGTCGAGACAATGATGGTCACGCCTTGCGCGTTGAGGCGGGCGAAATAATCCCAAAAGGCATGGCGCAGTTCGGGATCGATGCCGACAGTGGGTTCATCCAGAAACAGCAGGCGCGGGCGATGCACCAGGCCGCACGCTAATGAGACGCGCTGGCGCATGCCCCCGCTGAGCGTTTGCACCGGCGACTTCGCCCGGTCGGTGAGTTCCACCAGCGCCAGCACCTCGTCGATGCGCGCCTGCAAGTCGTGCCCATGCAGACCATAGAGCGCGGCAAAAAAACGGATGTTCTCGCGCGCGCTCAACTCGTTATAGAGCGCGCTGGATTGCGTCATATAGCCGATCTGCCGCGCTGCCTCGCGGTTGGGCATGGCATGCCCCAGCACGCGCACCGTCCCGCTGGTCGGCTGCCCCAGCCCCAGCAACAGGCGAATCAAGGTCGTCTTGCCCGACCCATTCGGACCAATCAACCCAAACGTTTCCCCCGCCGCCACGCTGAAGGTGACATCCTTCAGCGCCGTCACCGCGCCGAAGCGTTTGGTGACGCCTTCCAGCACCACCGGCGGGAACTGTGTGCTCGCTACACCTGTCATGCTCTTTACTCCCCT
>JAJPKG010000317.1 GCA_021323815.1 Pseudomonadota bacterium | reverse complement strand
GAAAACAGATCTGCGCCGCGCCGCTGCGCCTCACGTGCCGCCCATGCCAGCGCGCCGGGCCGGTGCAGCGTGTCCGCGTCGGTGAAAAGCAGCCACTCGCCACTGGCCACCGCCGCGCCTTGCGCCATTGCGTGTGGCTTGCCTGCCCAGCCCGCCGGTAATTCCCCCGCGCGGACGATCCGCAACCGCTCGCCACCCGGCCCGCGCTGCATATCCGCCAGAATCTGGGGTGTGGCGTCCGTTGAGCCGTCATCCACCACGATCACCTCAAAATCAGGGTAGCTCTGCCCCAGCAATGATGACACGCAGCGACGGATGTTGCGTTCCTCATTGCGCGCCGGCACAATCACCGAGACGCGTGGCAGCTTGCCCGCGAGCCGCACCCCCGGCGCTGCCCCTTGCCGCGCGATTCTGATCCCTAACCATGACTCCCAGATCAGCCGCAGATAAAACAACACGATGCCGGCTGTGGAGGCCCACAACCACGCTGCCCCCATCTGCCGCCACATCCGTGAACCCTTATCCAAATCTGATATCCTCAACTGCTCTGATTGTGATGCTCACTTCTGATTGTACCAATCGACACGGGGGCAGCGTCCAGCCAGGGCTATTTCTTCACCGCCATTCTGACCAAGCCGCATGCTGCTTGTGTCGTTTAAGGGCAATGTAGTACTATGCGCGTGCATTATTGCGTGTTTGAACCGCAACAACATACGCTGGTTGCAGAACACACAAGTGGGGGATACACGGGGTGAGTGCTAACACAAGCCAGTCAGTGGGACGCGATCCTATCACCGAATCAGACTTACGTGTGACCACTTGGCGGCCAACAGGAATTTCGCGCGTCGTGATGAGTGTGCTGGCGCTGGGGGTCGCGTTGCTGCTGGCTGCCGCGCCGCTGCTGCTGCTGCCCGCGCGCCGTTCGGCCTTGCTCGCCGCCCTGTCGGCACCGTCCCGCGTTTCTGCCTCATCGCTTCCCTTGCTGCCCTATGCCCTCGGCATCATTGCCGCTGCTGTCATCGGCTTCGCCCTCACCTATAACGGTTTGCGGGTGGGGCTGCTGGTGCGCGGCTGGCAGCGTTACCTCACGCGCCTGTCGGCTGACCTTTCGGCGCGGTTGGTGGCGCGTGCCAAGCTCACCGCGCTGGGCTACACTCCCTCGGCGCGCGGTCCCCTGGCCGGCACGCCCGGCAATCCCCCTGCTGAATCGCTGGCCTCGCTGCTGCCGGTCTTTCCCCGCGCCATTCTGGTTGGCGATGACGGCGCGGGCAAAACTATTGCCTTGCAGCGTTATGCCCTGGATGTGGCCCGCCACGCGAATCCCTGGCGCATCTTGCTGGGACGGCAGACCATTCCCATCCTCGTCTCGCTGCCCGCCTATGCCGGCGCTGATCCCGCCCCCAACGGCCTGCGCGTGCGTCACCTGGCGGAGATCTTGCGCGGCTATGGCGCGGAGATGCTGGCGCGCTACCTGCCCTCGCTGTTGCGGCGCGGGCGCGTGCTGCTGCTGTTTGACGGGCTGGATGAACTCACCGCTACCCAGGTCAACACCATTGTGCAAGAACTGACCGGCGGCATGCCGCAGCGCTATCGGAACGTGCGCTATGTCCTCACCTGCCGCACTGCCGCGCTTGAGGATTTCACCGAGCGGCTGCCGTTGCTGAAACAATGCACGCAGGTGCAATTGCTGCCGCTGCGACTGGACGAGATACGCCAGGTCTTGCACCGTGCCGACCGCGCCGGCCAACTTGGCGGTCAGAGCGCCGACAGCATCATCGACGAGATCGAAAAGCGCGAGCTGGTGCCGATCTATCGCCGTCCGGCCATGCTGGCGATGGTGCTGGAGCTTCTGGCTGCCGGCCAATTCATCCCCGGAACGCGCGCCCAACTGCTGGATGAATATGAAGAATTGCTATTCGCCCGCGCCAAAATCTTTGATGCCCGGCTTGAGCGCGTGCGCCGCGCGCTGGGTTATCTGGCCGTCGCCTTTCGCCTGACCGGGATGGCCGAGATCACCGGCGCGCAGGCGTGGAACGAGCGCGAGGCCATCCGCAATCTGATGTCTGATTCCGGCCCCAAAGCCACCACGCTCGGCGGCACCACCCGCCCCGTCGGCTTCAACGAAAAAGATCTTGGCGAAGCCATTGAGATGGGCCTGAAGGCCGGGGTGCTGGAGCGCGGCGCGAATGATGTCGGTTTGCGTTTCTCGCATGCCTTGCTCCTTTACCTTGCCGCCGCCCGCCACCTGGATTATAACGATGCGGGGCTGGGTCGCGTCGGCGCGACTTTGTTGCGCCCGGAGTGGAGCGAGATCGTCATCCTCTGGGGCGGGCTGACGCCTGACCCCGCCGGTCTCACCGAGCGCCTGATGCGCCTGGCCAGCACGCCTTCCGGCTCCGCCGCCGTCGCGCATCTGGGCGAGCTTGACCGGGGCGCGGCGGAAGCCCTGGCCCTGGCGCTGGCCGTCGCCGTCGTCAGCCTGTCTTCCGTTGCCGTCGCCGCGCCCGGCTCGCAGACCGGCCCCGAATCGCGCTCCGACTGGGCGCAACACACCCTGCGCGAAGCCTTCGATAAAGTCTTGCGCTACGGCTTCGACTCGCCGGCTGACGAATTTGGCCGGCGTGAGCACCTGCGCCAGGCGTTGCGCCACTGCGAAACCAGCGCCGGCGGTGAGTTTGCCGCTTCGCTGGCGCGCATGGTGCGTTTTCCCGGTGTCAATCGCCTTTTGCGCGCCCAGGCAGTGCAGGTGCTTGGTTTGCTCGCCTCGAATGCCAGCCTCACCGAATTGACCGGCCTGCTGCTCGAACCCGATCCCCTGGTACGCGAGGCGCTGCATCGCGGCTTCCACTTGGCCGGTGCTGAGGCCGTCGGCCCGCTGCTGGATCTCATGGCCCGTTCCGCTGCCACTGAGACCATTCACCGTCGCGCCCTGGATGCCCTCGCCGCCATCGACGGTCCCGCTGTCGCCCCCACGCTGGCACGCCTGGAAGATCCCTCGCCAGCGCAACGTATTGCCGCTGCTGAGGCGCTGGGCGCGCTGCATTCGCGCAACGCCCTGGAACCGTTGTTAAAAGCCTTGCGTGATTCCGAACCCAACGTGCGCCTGGCCGCCACCCGCGCCCTCGGTCGCCTGGGCGACATGAAGGCCCAGCCCGCGCTGCTTCATCTGCTGCAATCTCCCTCGGAAGAACAGCGCATCGCCGCCGCTGAGGCGCTGGGCGCGTTGCGCGGCGACCGTGCCCTCAAACCCTTGATCAAGTTGCTGGATGACAAACAATCCCGCGTCCGCGCTGCCGCTGCCGAAGCGCTCGGCCACATTGGTGATGCCCGTGCCGTCGCGCCCTTGCGGCAGCATCTCGCCGATAAAGACGCCTGGGCGCAAGCCGCCGCCGCCACCGCCCTGCGCGCCCTGGGGCAACGCACATGAAGGAGCCTTTTCCCCATGCCCAGTCGCATCATTGATTCACCGCGCAACGTCGATCTCAGCGACTACGATCCCGATGACACCGACGGCGTCAAGCATAAAGAAGCCGATGCGCTGCAAGCCAAGCTGGAAGCGAAACTGCAACGCCAGCAGGAATTGCTGTATGGCGCAGGCAAGCAGAGCGTGCTCGTTGTCCTGCAAGGGATGGACACCGCCGGCAAGGACGGCACCATCAAGCATGTCATGAACGGCGTCAACCCTGCTGGGTGCCATGTCTGGAATTTCAAAGTGCCCACGCCGGAAGAACTGGCGCACGATTTCCTCTGGCGCGTCCACCAGCGCACGCCAGCGAACGGCATGATGGCCATCTTCAATCGATCTCACTATGAAGATGTATTGGTGGTGCGTGTGCACAATCTGGTGCCGAAAGAGGTCTGGCACGAACGCTACGACCTGATCAACAACTTCGAGCATCTGCTGGCGCACAACAACACCATCATCTTCAAGTTCTTCCTGCACATCTCCAAAGACGAGCAGCGCCAGCGTTTGCTGGCCCGCGAAGATGACGCAGACAAAGCCTGGAAGCTTTCGGTTGCCGACTGGCAAGAGCGCAAATATTGGGATGACTATCAGGCGGCATATGCCGACGCGTTGGGCAAGTGTGGCACCCACTGGGCACCCTGGTACATCGTTCCCGCCAACAAGAAATGGTATCGCAACCTCTTCATCCTGCAAACGCTCACCGAGCGTCTCGCGTCCTTTGAAAAAGACTGGAGCGCCGAACTGGAAGAGCGTGGCAAGCAAGAGTTGGCTGCCCTGCACGCCGCCAACGTTCATGACGAAACCTGAGTGAAAGGATCAGCCCGGATGCAGTCACAAAACTCACCATCTCCCAATCCGCAGTTTGCCGTTCGCAGCGCCCATGTGGGCAATCTCAACCCGTTTCCCTGGTACGCCCAGATGCGCGCACAAGATCCCGTGCATTTCGATGAAGCGTCAGGTGCCTGGTCGGTCTTCCGCTATGATGATGTCAACCGCGTCATCAGCGACCATGCCGCGTTCTCCTCGCGGCGCTCGATGGCGGCAAGCGGCGGCGGGCGGGAGCGCGGCAGCATTCTGGCGATGGATCCGCCGCGCCACAACCAGTTGCGCGCACTGGTGTCGCAAGCCTTTACCGCCCGCGCCATCGAACAGCTGGCCGCCAACATCCAGGCGATCGTGGATGCCGCGCTCGATGCTGTCGCATCCTCTGGCCGCATGGATATCGTTGCCGATCTGGCATATCCCTTGCCTGCCACCGTCATCGCCGACATGCTGGATGTTCCCCGCGACCAGCAGGCCACGTTCAAGCGTTGGTCCGAACAAATCGCCGGATTTTCCAATGCCGAGGCGGCAGAAGCGAGCATGGGGCTGGAAACCTATTTCCGCTCGCAGCTTGCGCGGCGCAAAGATGCCCCCGGCGAAGACCTCATCGGCAGATTGATGCAGGCGCGCATTGACGAAGTGCCTCTCACCGACGATGAGATCGTGGATTTCTGCTCACTCTTGCTGGTTGCCGGCAATGAGACAACCACCATGCTCATTGGCAATGCCCTCTGGACCTTCACCGACCAGCCCGAAGTGATGGAGCAATTGCGCGCCCAGCCCGAATTGCTGCCCGGAGCCATCGAGGAAGTGCTGCGCTATCGCTCGCCTGTGCAGCGCGTCAATCGTCGCACGCTGGCGGATATCACCTTCGGCGGAAAAACGATCCCAGCCGGTCAGATGATCTTTGCCTGGCTCGGCTCGGCTAACCGCGATGAAACGGTCTTCCCTGATCCCGACACATTTGATATTCGCCGTGATGCCCGGCAAAACCTGGCCTTCGGGCATGGCGTTCACGCATGCCTGGGCGCGCCGCTGGCCAAGCTGGAAGCCGAAATCGCCCTGCGCACCCTGCTTGATCGCTTCCGCGACATCCAGCGCGATGCTTCCGTGTCGCTGGAACCTGCGCCAAGCTTTTTCGGGTTGGGGCTGCTCCGGCTGCCCATCACGTTCACTGCTGCATAACATGTGCATGGGCTAATGTCGTCTGAATTGGCGCGCTGTTTTGCGTGCTTCGGCCTCGCGCTGCACCAGCAGTTGCCATTCGCGGGTTTCTTCCGGCGAAAGATGCAGAGCGGCGGCAAGCGGCTTGATCCAGGTTTGCTGAATCCGCCGTTTGCCGCTCTCATAGGCGCGAATCGTCTCGCCGCAGAGGCCCACGATGTGCCCCAGCGCCACCTGCGTTAGATGATGACACTTGCGCTGCCTCTTCAAAAATCGCCCGGCATCCGAATGATGTACCTGCTGAGCCATCTCGCCGCCCCTCTGTTTCGACAAAATGAGCTGTTTTTCACAGATACACTTGCGTGCGTCATGTGGATGAGGTGTTTGACGGCGCTTCTTCAGCCGACCTCTTCCCATTGCACTCCATCAGCGGTGCGGCCCAAACAACCCACGCCAGGGATGTGCGTGGCGATGAGGCGCGCTTCTGCTTGCAGGGCCGCCGTGCAGATGCGCTCGCGATTGGCCAGATTCAGCGCGATCCGTCCATTTCGCCATCCAGGTGGGATGCTTGACCTCGATGGGATGATGATAGAGGTCTCCCAGGATGTAGAGCACCTGCCCCTTGTTTTCCGCCCGCACGACCTGATGACCCGGCGTCTCG
>JAJPKG010000061.1 GCA_021323815.1 Pseudomonadota bacterium | reverse complement strand
GTGGGGGTCGGCGGCGGGGGCGGGGGCGGAATGGGCGTGGCCGTCACCGGCAACGGCGTCGGCGGCGCGGGGGGAGGCAAGGTCGGCACAGGCGTGCCGGACGAACCGCTGGAAGACGAGGGCGAGGTGCTATCAGTTTCGGTGATGGTGACATTGCCGCCGCACGCCGCGACCAACAACGCCACGCACATCAGCGCGCCCACTGCGGCGCGCTGCAACCAGAACGAACGCATGATGAACGATCCTCCTGTGAGATGTTTCGGCTCACAGGAAAGGAACGCATCACGCGCCGTTTTTCCCGCATCACTCGGCTGCGGGCAGCGCGGGGGAAGGTTCCACCACTGGCGCAGCCTCAGCCGGCTCGTCTTTCGACAGATAGCGCTCGGCGCGGCCCAGCGGCGTGAAGGCGAAGATGATGGGAATGATGAACGTGATGCAGCCGATGACGCTATAGACCAGACCGATATTCTGCACCACGCCAAGCCCGCAAAAGCTCAGATCCAGCGTGACGCCGCGCGTGCGGTCGATGACATAGCCACCCAGGATGGTGCCGATGGGGATGGCCGACCACGCCAGCACGCCAGCGATGGACATTACGCGCCCCAGCAATTCATTCGGCACAATGGCCTGACGCAAGCTGCCGGTGTTGATGTCGAAAAGGATGCCCAGTCCGTTCGTCAGCGCCAGCAGCGGCACCGCCAGCCAGAAAAAGGTCGTCAGGCCCAGCAGAATGGTGAAAAAGCCTTCCAGCGCCAGCGCGGTGAGGGCCACGCGGCTGAACTTGAAACGTTTGTGCAACGTTCCGGCCAGCAGCGACAGCATCACCACGCCGATTGGTCCCGCTGCCACCAGAATGCCATATTGCCAGTTGGCCAGGAAAAGCTGTTTCTTGGCGAAATAGACGATCTCGAAGCCGACGGTGCTGCTAAAGAAATTGACCATCGCCATCATCAGTGAGATCATGCGCAGAACGGGATGGCGCAGCACGTAGCGCAATCCTTCGGCGATGTCATGCCCGATGCTCTTCTTTTCCGCTGGCTGTTGCGACGCCGTGTTGAAACCGACGCGCACCAGTGCCAGGGTGAAGACCGAGACGAGATATGATCCCGCGTCGATGAAGAGCAGCGTTTCCACTGGAACGAAGAAGACGAAGAGCGCCGCCAGCAACGGCCCGATGAAGCCCATCAGGGAAAAACTGGCCTGAATGCGCCCGTTCGCCGTCACCAACTGATCTTTGCCCACCAGGCTGGGGATGGCTGCAAACTCAGCGGACTGGAAGAAAATGCCCAGCGTCGAAGCCACAAAGGCCATCGCGTAGATATACCACACGTGCAGCATGCCCAGCAGGCTCAGCGCGGGAATGGACGCGACGAACAGCGCGTTGAGGCTATCCACCACGATCATCAGACGCTTGCGATTCACGCGGTCCACCCACGCGCCGATGATCAGGCCAAACAGCAAATAGGGCAAGAAGACGGCGGCACTGGTGATGGCCAGGTTCAGCGCCGAGCCGGTCAGCTTAAAGACGATCAGCGGCAGCGCGAAATTGGTGAAGGACGATCCCAGGTTCGAGAGCGTCTGGCCGGAGAAAAAGATCCAGAAATCGCGCCCAATGCGACGCGGAGATGACGCCGTGCTATCGCTGGCAGTCATAGCAGTCTCCTTGATCCTATATGATGAGGATCATCCACTGATGATGCACATATCGTCACACATGCCGCCAGGATAGCAGATGATCTTGAAAAAGTCAAGGTTCTCTGCAAGGATGATCAATTTAATTAATCTATGGGGCATGGATGCGCTCATTGTCCTCTATGCCCCAACCGACAGCCTCCTTATATTTCTTCTTCAGCCAGATGCTGCATCCGGCGCAGGCGCTCCGCCGCATCGGTGGCGAGCACTTCCTGGATGATGGCAATCAATTCGAGGGGCGTCACCGGCTTCACCAGATAGCGATCCACCCCCGATAAGGTGCCGATCAGTTTATCGCGGTCTTGTGCCATCGCGCTGAGGATGATCAGGGGGATGTGTTCCGTCGCGGGATCGCCCCGCAGCGCGCGCACCAGTTGATAGCCGTCCAATTCCGGCATCTTGACGTCGATGATCACGCAGTCCGGTTGGGTTTCCATGCAGCGTTCCAGCGCCAGCGCACCATTGGTCGCCGTCACCACGGTATAGTTCCCTTTAGCGGTCAGGAGATCGGCGAAGATATCCAACAAGTCCTGATTGTCGTCAACCATCAAGATCGTTTGAGTTGATTTGGTCGCCACGGCTTTTTCCCTCCGGTGGCCCGCACTGCTGGACCTGGATACTCACTCCATACGTTGATGTGTTGCAACACACCTTACCGTTTGCACGTCCCAATTGTGCAGCGAGCCGAGATACTTGTCAAGCAGCTTGACGCGGAGGAAGCATGAGAGGATAATAGCTCACATGATCGCTGTCTTTTTCCATTGAGATAAGGGAACGCTGATGGAAACAAGCCTGAATCTTTTTCCGCTGGGCGAAGAGGTGTTTCGCCAGATCGAGCGCCAGCGCCGTTTACAGTTGGCGCGCGTGCTCGCCCCCACCTTTGCCATTCTTCAGGCGGTTGGCCTGGGTGGCAACCTGGTGGCCATTGCAATAAATGGGCCGCCGCCGCTGCGCACGGCACTGGGAGATGTCGGCTCCGCAGTGTGTCTCATCATGTTCGGCATGGCCACCTGGGCCGTGCGCCGCAACCGCATCGAGCCGGCAACCGTCGGCATTGTGGTGGGCGCGGCCATCGCCATTCTTTCGCCAACCCTCGGCTGGATCTATTCGCCAAATCAGGGCGTGGACGCCAACACGCTCACCGGTGTCACTTCCTATGCCGTCATCATCCTGCTGGCCGGCGTGTTGAGCGGCAACGGCTGGATCACCGCGGGCGTGACCGTGCTGATCAACGCCTTCACAGTCTATATCTATCTGCTTGCGCCGCGCACCCCAACATATCCAGATATGCAGAGCATGATGACGCACGAGATGACGAACATGCTGCCGCTGGCACTCAGCGCCGAATGGGCCTTCGCGGTGTTGCTGATCGCGGCGTTGCGCGTCTATGCCCCCGCGTTCCGCGAACTGGCGCAGGTGCGCGTGGCCTATCAACGCGCCCAACAGTTGGATGAACTGAAAGATCAATTCATCAGCAGCGTGAATCATGAACTGCGCAACCCGGTCATGGCGCTGTTGGCGCACCTGGAAGGCGCAACCGTGCTGGGTGGCGACAGCTTGCCACCGAAGATGCGCCAATATGTTGATCGGGCATATCGTGCCGGACTGGACCTGCGCGCGCTGATTCAGAGCATTTTGGATACGCGCCGCGTGGACCAGGGCGCGGCAGATTTCGTGCCGCAGCGTGTTGATGTGCGCGCTGCACTGGACGTTGCCTTGAGCCACCTTGATCCCAATGAAGCGAAGGCTGGCGAGCGCGACCTGCATGTGAGCATACCCGCCGGCCTGGCCATCTGGGGTGATGCGACGCGCCTGCAACAGATCTTGACCAACCTGCTTTCCAACGCGCTCAAATATTCCCCACCGGAAACGCCGATCACCGTCACGGCGCAGGTGGTGCATGAGGCGCGCAAGGGCGCTCGCGGGGCGGGGGCCGAGATGGTGGAGATCGCCGTGCGCGATCAGGGTTTGGGCGTGCCACCGGAACAAGCCCCCCTGCTCTTTCAACGCTTCGTGCGCTTGCCGCGCGATCTCGCTTCCACCACCGTCGGCAACGGCCTGGGATTATATCTTTGCCGCGTGTATGCCGAAGCAATGGGCGGGCGCATCTGGCTGGAAAGCACGGGCGTGCCGGGCGAAGGCACGACATTTCATCTGCTGCTGCCGGTGCCACCATCCGATGCCCCAGCCGCTGCCGCGCGCGAAGCTGTGCCGATGAAAGCGGGGAGCGCATCATGACATCCTATGCGCTGCACGTCACAACCCTTGAACCCCCTGGCGCAGAACGCCACGCGGCCCCGCTCCTGTTTGTGCATGGCACCGGCCAGGGCGCGTGGTGCTGGGAAGAACATTTCCTGCCGTTTTTCGCAGCGCATGGCTATCGCGCTGCGGCACTGGATCTGCGCGGGCATGGCGCGAGCGAGGGACGGGCGGATCTCATGCGCTTTCGCCTGGCGGACTACGTGGATGACGTGGCGCAGGTCGCCACAGATCTGCACACGCAGGCGGGGCATGCGCCGGTCCTGCTCGGCCATTCGCTGGGGGGCGCGGTGGTGCAACACATCGTCGATGACGAGCGCATCCCGCTGGCCGCCGCCGTGTTGCTCGCGCCCATTCCACGCGGCAAGGGCTGGCAGATCAGCTCAAAGGCCGCGCTCAAAGCGTTCGGGCTGCGGCGGCTGCTGCGCATGACGCTCACCAAACAAAACGCGCTGATGTATGAAACGCCCGCCGTCATGCAGCGCGCCTTTTTCGCGCCTGACACGCCGCCCGCCGTCGCCGCCGCCTATTGGCCGCGCTTTCAGCCGGAATCGTGGATGCAGGGCGATGTCGGGCGCTTCGCCACGACTGTGCCGCGCCAGCACCCTGCGATTCCTATGCTGGTGGTGGCGGGCGCGGAAGACGCCGTCTTTCCCCCGCAGGCGCAGGAGATCACCGCCGACTATTATCAGGCGGATTGTCGCATCGTCCCCGGCGTCGGCCACGAGATGATGCTCGACCAGCACTGGGAATCCGCCGCCCAGGTGATCCTGGAATGGCTGGACGCCCCGAAAGCCGACAGGGAGCGCACCATGCGCTAACGGGCACGATAGCCGATGCCCATCTTTATGTTTATGGCGTGTGACCGGCACATACGTCATGGTGAAATCTTGATCTGCCGGGCGCGCAGGCCGAATGCGCCATGAGCACCAGGCAGATCAAGGAACGAATAGGAGGAACCTCATGAGCACGACACAAACCGCAACCCGCCCGCGTATTGATCTCGCCACCATCGCCATCGTAGTGCTGACCATCGCGGCAGCTGCCATCCATGTCAGCCGTGCCGTCATCAATCCCCGCATCACCGTCCTCTTTACCCTCAACGCGCTGGGCTATCTGGGCCTGCTGGTCCTGCTTTATCTGCCGGCGGCGCGGCGCTTTTTCTCGCTGGTGCGCGGCATCTTCATCGGCTACACCGCGCTGACTTTCGTCCTCTTTTTCGTGTGGGGCTTCATGAAGGGTGAGTGGCCGATCATCGGCTTCATCTGCGTCGCGCTGGAAGCGATCCTCATCGTTTTGCTCGCGCGCATGCGTCCCCCGGTCTGAGCAGGCGAATCCTGGAAATCGCGCAATCCCCACCCATTTTCGCCCGCAGAGGGTCACTGCCGAGCCGGGAGTTTTCTGCTCCCGGCTCTCTCCCTCTTGACATGGATCATGCTCGCGTGTATACTATTTCCATACAGCGTTCGGAAATCAGAAAGGCGTTCGGAATGGGGGAGCAGACGACACGCCAACGCCGGCAGGCGCGCACCCGCCAGGCCATTCTCGACGCCGCCCGCGAGTTGATCGTTGAGCGCGGGCCGGACGGCATTTCGCTGCGCGAGATCGCTCGCCGGGTGGATTACAGCCCCGCCGGCATCTATGAATATTTCGGCAGCGTCGGCGAGATCATCCGCGCGACATGTGAAGAAGGATTCGCCCTGCTTAAAGCGGAGTTTGATCGCGTGCCCCTGGATCTGCCCATCCCTGAGCGGCTGGTGGAACTGGGCATGGCCTATATCGCCTTCGCGCAGCGATTCCCGCAGCACTTCCTGCTGATCTTCACGCGCCTGAGTTCCAATCTCCAGGATTCTCGCGCCTCATATGACGACTCAGACACGTATGGCGTGCTGCAACGGTGCGTGCAAGAGGGCATCGCATCCGGCGTTTTTCACCCGCGCCCCGGCTTTGGGCTGGACGAGATGTGTCATTACTGCTGGGCGCTGGTGCATGGGCTGGCCATGTTGCGCGTGACCCACTTGCAGCACGTTGCGCAGCATTTCGACCTCATGCACCGCCGGATTCTGGAAGTGCAGGTCAGTTCGCTGTGCCATCCCTAGATTTTTTTGGCACGTTCCGAACGCCGTTCGCAGTTGAAACAGCGTTGGAAATCATGCCGCAATCCTTGCCAACACGAAGCAACAATCAAAGGAGCAGAGACATGGCTACCCATATCGCGCACGGTCGTTACACCGCTTACACCGATCAACCTTTCGTCGTCTTTCTCATCGGCATGCGCGTCAACAAGCCGCTGCACGTGCGCAAATGGCTGCCCGTCGCCAACGCGATGGCACCGATGATCCGCCACCTGAAAGAGCATCCCGAAGCGGGGCTGCTGCACTTTGAGCAGTTTTTCTCTTGGCCGCGCGTGCTGATGGTGCAATATTGGCGCTCGTTCGAGGATCTGGAACGCTTCGCCCGCGACGAGAACGCGCCCCACCTGCAACCCTGGCGCGATTTTTATAAACGCAGCGGCAAGGCAGGCGATGCGGTGGGCATCTATCACGAAACCTATCTCGTCCAGCCCGGCAACTATGAGGCAATCTACGCCAACATGCCCGTCTTTGGGCTGGCGGCAGCGACGCGGCACATCACCGTAGCCGAGGCACGCTCCGCCGCGCGGGAGCGCTTGCAAGCGGTGGGAGCGCCATAGGGCGAAAACTTCGCATTTCCGCATTCACATTGGGGAGACAGAATGGCTATACAGGAACAGGGTGATTATGCCACTTTTCCGCTCCACACCTGGCCTGGTGCCTTTGAAGGAGCAGCGGAAATGTGGTATAATAGAGATACACATATATAAGAGTAGATTTCATGACCGGGATGCGCGCCATGATGACCGTTCAGTTCAGACCAGGAATGGCCTGGCAAAGAACGAGCGTGCATGGCGCGCATTTCGTGTCTGGCAAAGGGGAAATGGACCAACATGACCACCGTGAATGACAACGACCGCGCCACCGCGAAAAAAGCGGCAAAGGGTGCGGCCAACGGCAACGCCCCTGCCGGCAACGGCAATGGGAACGGGCATGGCACCAACGGTCAGGCGTATGATGCCAATGCCATTCGCATTCTGGAGGGGCTGGAAGCGGTGCGCGTCCGCCCCGGCATGTATATCGGCAGCACCGACATTCACGGCCTGCACCACCTGGTGCGCGAGGTCGTCGATAATTCGGTGGACGAAATCCTCAACGGCGGCTGCAATCTCATCCAAGTCACCATCCAGGCCGACGGATCGCTGCGCAACGAAGACAACGGGCGCGGCATTCCGGTGGATGAGCATCCACAGCGGCCCGGCGTTTCTACGCTGGAAGTGGTGATGACCACCCTGCACGCGGGCGGCAAGTTCGGCGGCGAGGGCTATAAGCAAGGCTCCGGCGGCCTGCACGGTGTGGGGGTTTCCGCAGTCAATGCGCTCTCGGAATATTGCCGCGTCGAGGTCAAGCGCGATGGCAAACTCTATGCCCAGGAATATCGCCGGGGCGTCCCGCTCGGACCCGTCAAAGTGGTAGGCAAGGCCACCGGCACCGGCACCATCACTATCTTCAAGCCCGATCTTACCATCATGGAGACCGGCGATTTCCAGTTCGACGTGCTGGCGCAATTGTTCCGCGAGATGGCTTACCTGAATCGCGGCCTCACCATTCGCCTGCGCGACGAGCGCGACGGCAATGAGGTGACGTATTACTTCGAGGGCGGCTTGCGCTCCTTCGTCGGCCACCTGAACAAGAATCGCAACGTCGTGCAGCAGCGCCCGTTGCACGTGGAACGCAAGGTTGACAAGACGCTGGTGGAGATCGCGCTGCAATATAACGACAGCTATAGCGAAACGCTCTTTTCCTTCGCCAACGGCATCAACACCGTCGATGGCGGCTCGCACGTCACCGGTTTTCGCACGGCGCTCACGCGCACGCTGAATGAATATGGCCGCAAAGCCAACATCATTAAAGAGAACGAGTCGAACCTTTCCGGCGACGATGTGCGCGAAGGTCTGACGGCGGTCATCAGCGTGAAGCTGCCTGAAGCGCAGTTCGAGGGTCAGACCAAAGGCAAGCTCAACAACGCGGAGGTCCGCAACCAGGTGGATCAAGTGTTGGGCGAGGCGCTCGCGCAATTCCTAGAAGAAAACCCCGCCGAGGGCAAGCGCATCATCGAAAAATGTCTGAATGCCGCCCGCGCCCGCGAAGCCGCCCGCAAGGCCCGCGAATTGGTGCGCCGCAAAGACGCGCTCGACTCCACCCTCCCCGGCAAGCTGGCCGACTGCTCCGACCGTCGCCCCGAACGCTGCGAGTTGTATCTTGTGGAGGGCGATTCAGCCGGGGGTTGTTTTGCTGGCGATACCTTGCTTGCTCTAGCTGATGGTCGTTCGATTAGCTTTGAGGATCTCGTTGCCGAACAGGCTGAGGGCAAAGAACATTTCGGCTACACCATTCGCGATGACGGCACCATTGGCCTGGAGCGCATCATCAACGCGCGACGAACCAAGCAAAATGCACAGGTTGTGCGCGTGACGCTCGACAATGGGGAGACATTGGTTTGCACGCCCGATCATCTCTTCATGCTCCGCGATGGCTCCTACAAAGCTGCCGCTGACCTGACACCAGATGATTCGCTGATGCCGCTGTACCACCGCGACGACCTGCAAAAAGCGACTGAGGCTATCGCCGTTGCCAACCATCGTGTGGTCAGCGTCGAGCCATTGACGGAACTGGTCGATGTCTATGATGTCGAGGTTCCTTATACACACAACTTTGCGCTGGCAAGCGGGGTGTTTGTCCATAACAGCGCGAAACAAGGGCGCGACCGGCACTTCCAGGCGATCCTTCCCCTGCGCGGCAAGATCCTGAACGTGGAGCGTGCCCGGCTGGATAAGATGCTGGCCAACGAAGAGATCCGCAGCATGATCACGGCGCTGGGCGTGGGCGTCGGCGATAAGATCGAGATCGAGAAGCTGCGCTATGGTCGTTTGCTGATTATGACCGATGCTGACGTTGATGGCAGCCACATCCGCACCTTGCTGCTGACGTTTTTCTTCCGCCATCTGCCGCAACTGATCGAGCGCGGCCATCTCTATATCGCCCAGCCGCCGCTCTATCGCATCCAGGCCGGCAAGGAGCGCTATTACGTCTATTCCGACGAGGAGCGCGACGAACTGGTGGCGCGGCTGAGCGAGAAGCACAAAACCATCGCCGTCAATCGCTACAAAGGTCTGGGCGAGATGGATCCCGAAGAGTTATGGGAGACGACGATGAATCCCGCAACGCGCACCATCTTGCAGGTGACGGTGGAAGACGCCATGAAAGCCGACGAGACTTTCAGCATGCTGATGGGTGACGACGTGATGCCGCGCAAGCGCTTCATCGAATCGCACGCGCAACTGGCGACGCTGGACGTGTAGACGCATCACCACAGCAACCTAGGGACGTGATGTATCACGTCCCATTTTTATAGCAACCAATCATCATTGAATATGGTATACTTTTCATGAATGCCTGCCCTGGCATACCCCTTCGCATAGCGAGGTGAACCGATGGTCGCAAAACCAAAACCCCAAGCTCCCTGGGGGGAATATGTGCCATTCGTCGGCCCCATGACCGTCGAGCAATTCGAGGTGTTTCCCACCGAAGAAGGGTGGCTTTACGAACTTCATCAGGGGAGGCTTATTGCAATGCCGGCACCGGGAAACAGACATGGCAAAATTCAAACGCGTTTTATTCTGGCGCTGGGCAACTACCTGATGAACACAAATCAGGCCGTCTTGAATAGCACAAGCTGTTTTAATCTCCCCATGCCTAATAACACCGAAGAGCTACTTTGTCCAGATATTTCTTACGTTGAGCCATCACGAGAGAAAACTATGCCACAACGTGGTTCATATCCCGTGGGCGCGCCGGATCTCGTCATCGAGATCGCCTCGCCGGGCGACACGCATCCCGAACTGGCGGCGAAGTGTGCCGTCTATCTGCGTGCCGGCGTGCGCTTGATCTGGGTCGCGTGGCCCAATTCGCGCACCATTGAGATCTGGCGACCGGGATCGCTCACCGCGCCCAGCACCATCCTCAGTGAAGGCGATATGCTGGACGGAGAGCAAATCGTGCTGGGGTTTCAGTGCGCGGTCGCTGCTCTTTTCGCTGAATGATCCGCATTCAATGATCATCCCCTGCCACCACAATCGCCCGCGCCAGGGGATCGTCCACGTTCGCTTTGATCCAGCGCAGCCCTTCGCCGGCCAGGTGCAGCGAGCCGGTCAGGCAGATGAGATCGTGTGGGGTGGCGTTGGCGCGCGCAAAAGCCAGGGCATCGCCAACATTGGGAAAAGCTGCGTTGAGCAGCATGGTTTCTTGCGGGAAGCCGGCAGTGACGTGGTTTGGCGACATGGCACGGGGGGACCGCGACCGCGTGCCGATGATCGCAACGAGCCGGCGACGATGCGCCATGATGACCGCCCGCATGCCATCGAGATCCTTGTCTTGCATGGTCCCGAAGACAAGCAGCAGCTTGTCGAAGATGAAGATGGTCTCCAGTGCATCCAGCAGATGCGCCAGGGAATCGGCATTGTGCGCACCATCCACCACCAGCCAGGGGCGCGAGCCAACCACATCCATCCGCGCGGGCCAGCGGGCGGCACGAAATCCAGCGTGGATGCCGGCTTCCGTCACGCTCACGCCACGCCCAGAGAGCAGTTCCAGCGCGGCCAGGGCAGCGGCGGCGTTCTGGCGCTGATGCAGCCCCAGCAGCGCGATCTGCACCGCCTCGGCGCGGTTCGGCGTGTGGATGGTGAACGGTGGCGGCAGCAATTCAGAGGGATCTGCAATCGGCGGCGAGGGCGTGGTGTCATAGGTATAGTCCGCGTGGCCGCCGGCGGGGCCGACGCGCGTGAGATGCGCGCCACGCTCAGCGCAGGTTTCGCGGATGACCGCCAGCGCGTCGGGGTGCTGCGCCGAAGTCACCACCTGCATCCCCGGCTTGATGATGCCCGCCTTTTCACGGGCGATCTGCGCGATGGTGTCGCCCAAAATGGCGGTGTGATCCAGGCTGATGGAGGTGATGACGCCCACCAGCGGCTCGATGACGTTGGTGGGGTCCAGCCGCCCGCCCAGCCCGACCTCGATGACCGCATGCGCCACGCCACGCCGGGCAAACGCCAGAAACGCCAGGGCAGTGCCGATCTCGAAGGTGATCAACCGCGCCGCGTCATCGGGCGCGAGCCGCGCGACGGCAGCCTGAATTTCCGGCACCAGCGCCGCCACTTCGTCTTCGCTGATCGGCTCGCCATCGATCTGAATACGCTCGCGGAAGGTATGCAGATCCGGCTGCGTATAGAGTCCGGTCGTGAGGCCACTGGCAGTGAGGGCGGACGCAATGAGCCGCGCCGTCGATCCCTTGCCCTTCGTCCCGGCGATGTGCGTCGAGGGGTATGCCCGCTGCGGATCTCCCAGCGCGGCCAGCAGCACGCGCATGCGCCGCAGTCCGCCCTCTGGGTCGCGCGAAAACGCCCCGCCCCGCTCGAAGTCGGAAAAGTGGTAGATGTAATCGAGTGCCTGGCGATAATCCACGATATGCTTTCCCACATTCGTCATACGACATGTTCCAGCATCACTGTACCACGCCTGCCAAACTCAGGAAAGACCCGTACCTATGCTCACACTGCCCATCTAAGGATGTGCGACAGGAGGGCAATAACGGCCATCCGGTGGTGCGAGGCTAGTGCACGAAGGACACACTCTTCGGATCTGCCGCCGCCTTGCGTGCTGCATAGACGTCTTGCTTGCACGCTAGGCCCCAATTGTCGGCGAAGCAAGCACACCCGGCATGCCGCAAACAAAAGGCAATTTCTCTGACTTCGCGCCTGAGCGCGTATCATTGCGCAGCGGCGTAATCGCGTAACCCTATGCGGTTCCCCTCGCGTTGCGTGTTATCATGCCTGTATGACACAGCAGACAACACCTGATCCATATGATCTCATCGCTGCCTGGTATGATCGGGAACACACCGGCTTTCTGGACGACCTGGAACTCTATCAGGGATTGGCTGAGGCGGCGGGCGATCCCATCCTTGAGGCTGGTTGCGGCAGCGGGCGACTGTTGGTGCCGCTGGCTCAAGCCGGCTGGCGCATCACCGGCGTCGATATTTCCGCAACCATGCTGGCGCGCTGTCGTGCTGCGGCGGATGCCGCCGGGGTGAGCCAGCGCGTGACGCTGGCGCGGGGCGACATGACTGCGCTGGCCCTGCCCCAACGCGAGTTTCACCTTGCCTTCGTGGCGCTGGGTAGCTTGCAGCATCTCGCAACGCTGGCTGAACGTCGTGCTGCGCTGGCGGCGTTGCGGTCGCACGTGGTGCCGGGAGGCTGGCTGGCACTGGATCTCGCTCAAGCGGAGGCGCGCCGCTTTGCCCAGGCCGCCGAGACCGGCCAGGTGGTGCATGTCGGCACCTGGCACGACGACGTGACGGGGGCGATCCTCACTCACACCGCCGCCGCGCGTTTCGGTGCGGAACCGGGAACGCTCGCCCTCACCCACTGGTACGACGCGCACCCGCAAAACGGCCCCCTCACCCGTGCCTGTGTTGAAACCATCCTCGCAACCATCTCGCGTAATGAGATAGAGTTGCTGCTCGCTGCCACCGGCTGGCACTTGCGCCGGGTATATGGCGACCACACCCTGGACGAATGGGATGATCTTTCCCCGCGCCTGATCGTCATCGCTCAGGCGGCAGAACAATGACTCAAGTGCCGCCCGGCGATCATGCCACTTGCCGGATGGCGCGGATAAGCATACAATGCGTTTGTCTTCAATCAACGTTGTCGCGTCGTTATTCCCGCTAAGGATCTTTGAGATGTCGCCAAACGAGCAGTCACCGGAAGATATCACAGTTGCGAGTATCACCCAGGAACAACCACCGGCGCAGCGCGCATTGATCTGGCTGCTGCGGCGCTGGTGGGGACTGGCGGTCGCCACCGTCGGCGGCGTGGTGGTGGGCGAACTCACTTCCATCGGCAGCGCGCTGTTCACCCAAGTGGTCAACGGCCAGCCGCTGGCGCTGCCCCCACTCCAGAGCGGCGTGGTGGGCACACTTTTCACCAGATATCCCATCCCCACCATCGCCGGTCTGATGCTGGTCGCCGTCCTCACCGTCGTGGCCTATTTCGCCGACCGGGCAGAACAGGCGCGCCTGGCACGCCTGGCGGAAGAAGCCGAGCAGCGCGCCCGCGAAGAGCGCCGGCAAGAGACGCGCACCGAGGCGCGCCTGGTGCTGGAAGAATTCTTTCAGCAGCAGAAGGCGCAAAAGACGCTGGGGGGCGAGGGCGAAGAGGACGAAGACGAGCACGGCATGGCCAAGCGCCCCATCGTTTTGCCGCCACGCCCTGCCCTGGTGCTGGGACGCGATGCCGAACTGGCGCGCATCACCGCCGCTTTGCATGATCCTGCCATAACGGCGGTGGCGTTGCGCGGCATGGGCGGGGTGGGCAAATCTACCCTGCTGCTGGAAACGCTCTATCGCGAGAAAGACGCCAACGCCTTCCCCGACGGCATCGTCTGGCTGTCATGCCAGGAACTGGTGGATGACGACTGCGAAACGCAGCTCTATGAAGCCGCCGGCATCGCGCTGGGACTGGGCGAGGTTGCCAAAGTGGATGGCACGAACGCGAAAGCGCAAGCTCTGCGGCGCGGCGTCGCGGGCCGCAAGATGCTGATCGGCCTGGATAACGTCGAACAGCAGATGCCACTGGATCACATTCTGGCAACGCTGACAGCGCGCGGCGCGAACGGCGTGGGGCCGGATGTCATCCTTTCCACCCGCGTCAATTGGCCCGACGTGCCGGGGTTGAGCGAGATCAATTTGGACGTGCTGGCACCCGATCAAGGGTATGCGCTGCTCAAACGTCTGGTGGAACGCGGCGGCAAGGCAACCATCGCCCCCGAAGACGAACCCGCCGCGCGGTCGATTGTGCAAGCCGTCGGCGCGCTGCCGCTGGCGCTGGAACTGGTAGCCCCGCGCATCGTCCGCCGCGCAGAGCCGATGGCCACGTTGGCGATGCGACTGCGCGACGAGGGCGTGGAGCTGAAAGGTCGCACGCGCAGCATCGAGCGCACGTTTGATCTCACCTATGAGCAGCTCAGCGACGATGAGCAGCGCGCCTTCAGCTCGCTGGCTGTGCTGGCCGGCCCATCATTCAGTCAGGAAGCCGCGCTGGACGTAATGGCCGCGCTCATCGGCTCTGCTGCAACACCGCAACTTTTGCTGGATCTGGCGGATCTCAGCCTCATCCGCGAGGTGCCGCAAGAAACGGGCGCGCCGCGCTATCAGATGCATCCGCTGATGCGTCAGTTCGCGCGCGAACGCTTGCGCGAGCAGGGAACAGATGCCGAACAGACGGCAGAATTGGCGGCGGCGAAGTTTTATCGCGGCTTCGTGCATCGCCGCATGGGCCGGCGCATCGACACCTATAATCTGCTGGATCAAGACTATGCCAACATCCTGGGCGCGCTGGGCTGGGCCTATCAGACCATGAAATCTACCAGCGATCCGGCGTTGGCGACGCAGGCGGCGCAACTGATCGGTGACACCGTCGGCGACATGCGCAGTTATTTGCAAGATCGCGGTCACTGGACCGACGGACGGCGCGTGTTGCGCTGGAGCATCGAGGCCGATGGGCGGCTGGGCAACCAGATGCGCCTGAGTTCGACGCTGGCGACGCTCGGTTTCATCGTGCGCCAGCAGGGCGACCTGGACGAAGCCGAGGGCTATTATCAGCAGGCCCTCGATCTCGCGCGTGCCCGTCACGACCGGCGGGGCGAAGCGGCGCGCATCCACAATCTGGGGACGCTGGCGCTGATGCGCGGCGACCTGCCCCGCGCCAAAGCCCTCTATGAAGAAGCCCTCGCCATCCGCCGCGCGCTGAACGAGACGGGCGGCATGAGCGCCACCCTGCGCTCGCTGGGCGCGCTGTCCGCCGAGCAGGGCGACTGGGAGCAAGCGCGACGCTATCTGCGCGAGTCGCTGGAATTGAAGAAAGTGCAGGGCATCTCGCGCGGGCGCACATATTGCGAGCTGGGCATCGTCCACGTGCGCGATCCGCAGGGCGACCGCACCCAGGCGCGCAACCTGCTGAATACCGCTCTCGACATCGCCCGCCAGTTCAATGTGCAGAACGACGAGGCCCGCGCCCTGGACTGGCTGGGCGCGCTGGATCTGGCGGAAGGCAACATCGCCGCCGCGCGAGCGCACTGGGAAGCCGCGCTGAAGATTTATAGCGATCTGGGTGCGGCGGCGGCGAACGAGACGCGCGCCCGTCTGGCGAAGCTGGGCGCGCCTGCGCCGGTGGCGACCCCGGCGTGAAAGCGCGCTCGCCACGTTCCGGCAGTGAGGCGGCATTCGCGGCGTGGTGGGCGGCTGGCCGCGTCGCCGGTCACGATCTGCCCACCCGCGATGGACGCACCGCCCGCATCCTCTTTCCTGGTCGCCCTGGTGGCCCCGTCGGACCGGATTTCCGCGACGCCGTCATTCTGCTGGACGGCATACGTCGCGCGGGCGACATCGAACTGCACCTGCGCGCCAGCGGCTGGAACGCGCATCGCCACCAGACCGACCCGCGCTATGATCGCGTCATCCTGCACGTCGTCGCGGGCGGTCCCGCTCCACCTGATCCCGTCATTCGCCTGGCATCCGGCGCGACAGCCCCCATCGTCATCCTTGATAATCCCGCACAGTTCGCGCAGCCCTCGCCACACCGTCCGATCTGGCCGTGCCGGGCGCATCCCCTGCCCGCGCCTGAGCTTGCCAACGCCCTGCGCGCATGGGGGCAAGAGCGCTTTGCCGCCCGCGTGGCGCGTTTTCGCGCCGAACTCGCCGCCATTGCCGATCCTGCCGCCGCGCTCGACACCGTGCTGCTCGCCGCTATCACCGAGGCGCTGGGCTATGGACGTGCGGCCCCAGCCCCCCGACCCCCTCCCCATCCTGCGGATAGAGAGGGGGAGATCGTTTGGGCGGATACCGGCGTTGAGCTATGCGATCAGCCAGCCAAGCGCTCTCGCCTTCCCGGCTTTGCTGAGGAGGGGCCGGAGGTGGGGCGAGATCGCCTCAGCCTGCGGCGTTTCAGCAGTTTGAACGTGCTGGCAGACGGGTGGCGCATGATGTCGCCGGGGGCGATCTGGTGCGGGGCCGCGCTGGCCGGCGGCACGGCAGAAGGATGGATGCGGCTCATGCGGCTGTTCATCCCGGCGGGGAACGCCATCGGGCGCAACCGCAGCGCCATTGTGCTGTGGAATGCCGTGCTGCCGGTGCTGGTCGCGCACGGGCAATGCTGCGGCAATGTCGCCCTGGCGCGGGTGGCACAAGAGATCGCCGAAACCGCGCCGGGGTTGCCGGGCAACGCCATCACGCGCTGGATGGCGCGCTGGTTGGGTTTGCGTCATGCCCCGCCGGGCGCGCTGGCCCAGCAAGGATTGCACCACCTGCACGCGCAGTGGTGTCGCGAGAAATCGTGCGCGGGCTGCCCGGCTCACCAGATGCGCCAGGCTTGATAGATGGGCACGCCACGCGCAAACACATGAACGTTCATGGTGCTGCGAAAGAGTTCGGCCTGCGCGGGAGCATAGAAAAATGGTCCAAGCAGCACCAAGCGCCGGTTGCCCAGGCGCAGCGCCAGGGCGAGATCCAGCGGCAGACTATCCACCACGCCGATATCGCCCCAAGCGATGGTCTGCCGCTTGCCGAAGCCGCGCGAAAGGGTCATATCCGTCTCAGTGATGGTGAGTGTCTGGCGAAAGAGCAGCAGCACGCCCGCGCTCAACACGGCGATGACGATGCCCGCGATCAGCAGCGACATGAGCGCAGTGAAGCGCCCCCACACCGCCAGGGCGATGCCGCCTGCCGCGCACACGCTTGCCAGGAAGAGCCATTGCGGCGCAACCGGCACCAGCCATTCGGCATTGGGATCAGATGGACCGCCCAGCATGGCCAGTTCTTGCTGCAAAGGGGCACTGAGCACTGTCGGTGAAACACGCAGCAGCACATGCCGCAACAACTGGCGGCTGTTGGTCAGACCGAGTTCAACAAACGTCACGTGCTGACCGTCGCTGGAATGCAACCGCAGGATGCCGCGCCGCCGTTCCACCTGATCGATCAAGCGCCAGCGCAGCAATTTTCTCCCATCCCAGGGCGTGCGCGTCTCGATGCCGTCGGTGGTGACGTGGACGGTCGTCAGCACCAGGCGCGCCACCAGCAGCGATTCCGCGATCCACAGCGCGGAAAGCGCCGCGCAGGCCGCCGCCGCCACGTGCGCCATCTCGCCGGTGAAATGGCTGATGCGAAATAGCGCGATCAACGCCAGCAGCACCACCGTCGGCCCTACCAGCAACGTCGCCGCCAGTGCGCCACGTGGGCGAAACTGTTGCGCTTCCAGCGGCATCGGCGGCGGTGGGGGATTCACTATCCCAGTTGTGGGGCGTGTGATCGGTCCGGTTGGTCGTGTTTGTCGCATCGCTTATTCGTCTCCCGGCAGAGTGGTCGCTCGACCGTCAGGATGTCGCTATTATAGCACAGAGACGTGCTATACTGAACGGCAAAGACCGCAATCATTCAGGCGTGTTGGAGGCGCGACGCATGCTCTCATTCAGCGAGATTCAGAAGATTTTGCCGCATCGCTATCCCTTTCTGCTGGTGGATCGCGTGACGGAAGTGAGCGAGAACAAAGTCATCGGCTATAAAAACGTCAGCGGCAACGAGCCGTTCTTTCAGGGCCATTTTCCGGGCTATCCCGTCATGCCGGGCGTGCTGATCGCCGAAGCGTGTGCGCAACTGGGCGCGGTGATGTTGCTGCAACAGCCCGATTTCGCAGGCAAAATCGCCTTCCTCACCGGCCTGGACGGCTGGCGCTTCCGCCGCCAGGTGGTGCCGGGCGACACGCTGATGATGGAAGTGACCGCCGTGCAGCTGCGCGCCAGCTTTGGCAAGAGCAAGGCTGAGGCGCGCGTCAATGGCGAGCTGGTCGCTTCCGGCGAAATCCTCTTCGCCATCGGCCCTGCGAATCCCGCAAGCTAGCAAAGGAAGAAAGGGACGAGACGCGAAGAGTAACGAAGAAGGCGAAGAGCCACGAAGAGAAAAGGTAGCTGGCGGGCATTTGCCGCGAATCGGAGAAGAGATGTTTACTTCATGTCTCTTCATTTTCTTCGCGATCTTCGCGTTCCCGTCCCTTTAAAGGTTGTTCAGGATGACTTCTTCTCCACGTGATCTCGCCCATGGGTCCGGTTTCGGCAAGGGCTATGATTACCCGCCGGGGATGCTGGAAAGGCTGGGCCGGCGGGTGGGCGCGCGCCTGAAACGAGCGGGGCAGCGTGTCTTGCGCGCCGTGCTGGGAACGGTCGGGCGCATTGATCGCCTGTTGCATCTGCAACCGCGCCGCGTGCCGCTCACCTCGCCCCAGTTTCGCCCCCGGCGCATCCTGGTCATTCGCACCGATCTGCTGGGGGACGTGGTGATGACGCTGCCGGCGGTGCATGCCCTGCGCCGGGCGTATCCCGACGCGCAGATCGACATGGTGCTGCCGGGCAATGTGGCGCTGTTGCACGACCAGCCGGAGATCGACCGCGTCATCGCGTGCGATCCGCAAGCCTGGATCGGCGGTGTCTTCTCGGCGAAAGGGCGCGAGCAGATTCGCGCCATCCTGCGCCGTTTGCGGGCGGAACGCTACGATCTGGCGGTGAGCGCCTGCGGAGACTGGGCCAGCATCATCGCGCGGCTGTCGGGAGCGCGCCGCCGTGTCGGCTTCGCCGGTGAAGCGTATGCCCACTGGCTGACCGATCCGGTGCCGGGACGGCGTTTCGAGTTGGGGATGCACGAGATCGGCTATGGCCTGCGGCTGGCCGAGCACGCCGGGGGGATCATCGATCCGGCTGATAGCCGCCCGCGCCTGCACGTGACGGAAATCGCCCGCAGGCGCGTCTGCACACTGCTTGGCGCATGCGGCATCGCGCCGGGGCAGTTGCTCATTGCATTGCATGCCGGTTCCGGCAATGGGCAAGCCAAACGGTGGCCACTGCCCTCATGGGCGCGACTGGCCGATCTGCTGCTGGATCAAGAAGATGCCGCCGTCATCCTCATTGGCGCGCCGGGTGACAAGCCGCTGGCCCAGGCCGT
>JAJPKG010000308.1 GCA_021323815.1 Pseudomonadota bacterium | reverse complement strand
TGAAAGCGCTGATCAAAGGTGATGTCTGCATGGAGCAGGTAGTGCTGAAGGAACCAGAGAGCTTCATTGCTGACCCGATCATAATAGCAGTGATACATCGGCTGAGGCACACTAAGCAGGCATGTTTTCACCGCGTTGCCGTCGATATATGACGTATAGTGCTCTATGTTAGGACGCTCACTTGATGCGGGCGCGAGGGCAAGCCATGTGACGTTATCGCGAAGCGTGAGAGGCATGAGCGCGTTGACCAGTCCGCCATGTGCGCTGTCATCATCATGTGATGTAGCGCGTCGCCCCGGCAGCGTCACCGGTGCTCGGTTCGCTACGATCAAGAGCGGCAGTGCACGCAATGGATCATCTGCCGGGGGTGAGATGGAATGCATCATGAAGCCACCTGCCTGCAATGTGCCGAGATGTGTCGGCTCGCGGCACGCTCCGCATCATGATATCATGCGAAGGAAGAATGGCTCCGATGATGGGAAGCGAGTTTATACGATATGCGAATCGCGCAGGTTGCTCCATTGTATCTGGCAGTGCCGCCCCGTGATTATGGAGGCACAGAGCGATGCATTGCAACCCTTGTCGATGGGCTGGTGCAAAGCGGTCATGATGTCACCCTTTTCGCCAGCGGCGATTCGCGCACACGCGCGCGTCTGGAAGCCGCTGTTCCGTCAGCACTGGGCTTTGATTCGCCATATGACGTAGAAGCCATAGAACTCGCGATGCTGACTCATATCTATCGCCATGCAGAGGATTTTGACATCATCCATGCTCATCTCAAATATCTGGTCCTGCCCTTCACCGAGCATGTGGCCACCCCGACCGTGCTCACCTTGCATGGGCGGCTGGATACTCCAGGACGCGCGCGGATCTTTCGCACATATCCCCGCGTCCACCACGTTGCCATCAGCCGCTCGCAGCAATCATTCATTCCAGATTTATCCTGGGCGGCTCTGATTCCTCACGGCATCCCTGTGGAAGAGTTTCCGTTTTCATCTGAACCGGGAACCTATTTCGCTTTCGTGGGCCGCGTTTCTGCCGAAAAGCGACTCGATTGGGCAATCGCCGTTGCGGAAGCGACCGGCATTCCGCTGAAAATCGCTGCGCGCATTGAGAACGAGGCCTATTTTGAGCGGGAGATCGTGCCACACCTCAATCCCCCAGCGATAGAATATCTCGGCCTGCTTGATGAAAACAGTAAGCGACATTTGCTCTGCAACGCGCTGGCCTTGTTGTTGCCCATTGATTGGCCGGAACCCTTTGGACTCACCTTCATTGAGTCGCTGGCATGCGGGACGCCCGTTTTGACTTGCCCGCGTGGCGCAGCAACAGAAATCATTCGTGATGGTTACACCGGCTTCTTACGCCCAGGTGTCGCGGGATTGATCGAGGCAAGCGGGTATATCAATTCGCTCTCGCGCACGGCCTGTCGAGAAACAGCGATGACACATTTTCACAGCGAGCGGATGGTTGAACGATATGAACAACTGTATGCTCGTCTTCGGGCAGCCGGCAGTTATGAGTGAAACGCTCCGTCCCGTCTCGTCACGGGAACCCTACAGCGCTCTATGGAGATTATTCGATGAGAGTGCGCGGCTTCATGTTGGCTTGGGTGGCGCGCTCGATGATGACTTCGCCGAAGGGATCGTCCTGGCGGACGGCGATGCGGTGCAGGTGCCACATTTCCAGCACGGCGATGAAGGTCACGACAATGACGATGCGCCGCATCTGGCCGGAGACGAGTTCCGTCAGCGTGACAGCGGGCTGCTGTTGCAGCAACAGATCGATCTCGTCGATCTTTTCCGCGACGGTGACGACGGGCAAGGGCAGTTCTTCGGGTTCAGCGTCGCGGCTTTCAGTCAACACGCGCTTAAAGGCAGCGGCCAGCGCGTTGACATTGAGGCCGGTCAGCCGGGGTGGCGTCCACACGAAATGCTCTTCGATATCTTGTGGCGGGGTGGTGCGGGCGAAACTCTGCAAGCCGGCGTCGGCGCGGGAGCGCAGCAGGGCGGCGATCTCTTTCGCCAGTTTATATTCCAACAGGTTGCGCGCCAGCTCTTCGGCGTCGGCCATCGCTTCCGCCGTCTCGGCCTCGTCTTCGGGGCGCGTCGAGCGGGGCAGCAGGCTGCGGGATTTGATCACCAGCAGCCGCGATGCCATTGTCACGAAATCCGCCAGTTTGGCGATGGGAATGTCGGCGGTGGACTGCAAATAGGCGATGAATTGATCGGTCACCGCCACCAGTGAGATGGCGGTGATCTCCATCTGGCGCTTCTCGATCAAGTGCAACAGCAGATCCAGCGGTCCCTCAAACGCCGGCAGCCGTACCTGATATGGTTCTTCAGCCATGCTTCTCACTCAATTCTTCTCATCCACTGCATGTAGTGCCGCCGCTGGGCCATGCGGATCGTGGTGAGTGCGGATGAGTTCGCAGACGCGCGGAGACAAACCGGCCTGAGACGCCAGAATCGCGCCTAACTCGGCATGGTGCCAGGCGTCGCGGAACGGGCGCTGAAACGGCGCGACGGGGGCCAGCG
This sequence comes from Pseudomonadota bacterium, assembly GCA_021323815.1. Lineage (GTDB taxonomy): Bacteria > Chloroflexota > Ktedonobacteria > Ktedonobacterales > JACDGC01 > JAJPKG01. The sequence goes on along the minus strand of JAJPKG010000308.1, from coordinate 3,856 downwards.
CGCTGGGGCCGGCCATGCGGCGCAGCAAACCGGGCGCGACGCGCTTGAGGATGACGATGGCCGGGCGCATGGCGAAGCGCACGCGGCCACCCCCCTTGCCCGCGTCATGCAGCAGCGCGGCGATCAGCATCTCGCGGTCACGGCAGCCGGCGTCGGCCAGGGCGGTATAGACATCCAGGCTGTGGCGCTGGTCGCCGCGCGACATGGCGGCGAAAAGCTGCTGGCCCGCCGGGGGCAGCAGCTCGCGCACCGGAGCGAGATCCGCTTCGCTGACGCGCGCTGTCAGCCGGTGCCATACCTGCCACAGGCGATACACCGCCCGCGCGCGGACTGGGGATGTGGTGATGGCACCTCGGCTCATAGGTTCTCGGCGAAGGGTTCAAAATAGGTGAAGAACGACATGATCTTCAGGCTCAGTGTCTGCAACAGATAGACCGGCGAAAATTGCTGCAATCCGGCGAAAAACAGGAAGAGCGGCAAAATCAGCAGAACGGCGAACAGAATCATCTCCTGCGTCGCCTGGCTGTTGCGATAGTTGATCGCAGCGCGTTCGGGCAGCAGCGCGAACAGGATCGAATAGCCGTCCAGCGGATAAAGCGGGATGATATTCAGCAGTCCGATCAGGATGTTAGTGCCGGCGAAGATGAAGCCGAACTGCTCCAGCCGCAACGCCCAGCCCGGCTGCCACACCTGCAAGCAACTTTGAAGCGGGCCGCCGGTCAGATTCACGCACGACATGATGTGTTGCGCATCGGCGGTGGTGAAGGAGACGAAGCCCAGCCCAACGGCGATGACGATGCCCAGCACAAAATTGGTGACGATGCCTGCCAGCGCGATCAAAATTGTGCCGGGGTTCGGTCCAATGCTCAGCCGGGTGGCATCGGCGCGGATGGGGCGTCCCCAGCCGAGACCCGCTGGAACATAGGGACCGACGGGGAAGCTGAGGGCGAAAGCCACACTGGTTCCCAGCGCCGCCAGATGCCGCGCTGGGTTCAGCGTCAGCCGTCGCTCGCGCGCCGGGCTACCGTCCCCCAGCAAGGTCGTCACCAGTGCCTGCACGCCATAGCGAATGCCCATCGTCAGCAGAAATGAGACGAAGGTCATCGCGATCAGAATCGTGTTCATGCCGCCCGATTACCCCTACTTCGCTTCCTTACTCTTTTTGGGCTTGCGTTTCTCTTTAGGTGCCGGTTGTTTGGGCATGGCGCGTCACCTCCATCGGTTGGGGCTGTGTAGAGGTATTATAGCACGTTATCCCTATTCTTGCGCGGCGCGCCAGGCTTGCACGGCGGGATCAGTGAGGTCAGGCACCCAGGCAACGAGCAGGCGTGGCACGGTGTCGTCAGCCTCTTCAGCGGGCGTGAAGTGAAAGATGCTCGGTTCGGCGGGCAGCACCACCGTTTCGCCGCTGCCCAGCGCAATGCCCTTCGGCGCATTCGTCGCGCCCCACGACAGGTCCACGTTGCCGCCGATGACCGAGACGATCTGGCAGCTTGCGCCGTCTGTCGCGCGCCGCAGCGTATAGCCGTCAGACAGGACGGCTTCCAACAGGGCAAAGTGTTTGTCAACAACGAGCAGTTGTTCGTGCTGGTCGTTCATGCCGTTCTGATCACGCGAGCCGACCGCGACGGGCCGTTGCAGATGTTGTTTCAGCGGCTCGTAGTCCAGCACGTTCAGGGCTTGCTCGATGTGCAGCGGGCGCGGCTGGCCGTTGGCGTCCTTGCGGCCATAATCATACAGGCGATAGGTCACGTCGGAATATTCTTGAATCTCATAGAGGACGATGCCCGCGCCGGTAGCGTGCAGCGTGCCGGCCACGTTCAGCACCACATCGCCGGGATGCACCGGCATGTAGTAAGCCAGCGATTCCAGCGTGTTATTCTGGATCGCCTGGGCCACTTCCTCTCGGTTGGTTGCTCGCGCGAAGCCGTGTATGATCTGGGCGTTGTTTTCGGTCGCCAGGATGCGCCACGCCTCGGTCTTGCCCAACTTGCCGTTCTCATGTGCCGCGGCATAGGCATCGTCGGGGTGGACCTGCACCGAAAGCCAGGCATGGGCATCGAGAAATTTGATCAGCAAGGGGAAGCGGTCGCCAAAGATGGCGCGAGCGCGCGTGCCATAGAGCCGCTCGCCTAATTCCTGGGCGAGCGCGCCCAGCGTGCGCCCGTCATAGGGAGGATTGGTGGCGACGGCATCCAGCGCCGTTTCCCATGATTCGCCGATCTTCGCGCCGGGGGGCAGCTTTTTGCCCAGCACGGCGCTGAGTTCCTGCCCGCCCCAAATGGTTTCATGCAACGTGCCGCGCAGCACAATGGGATCAAGACTCATGGGGAAAAGCTCCATCTGGTTGGGGCCAGGCCCCTATGACAGCTTATTCAAGAGGGTGACGATGCGCATCACCATATCGCGCGCCTGTTCGGGGGGCATGTCGCGCAAGCAGCGGTCCACGTGGACGCGCACGATCTCGCGCGCCACGCGGTCCATGCCGGCGCGAACGGCGAGCAACTGGGTGATGACATCTTCGCAGGTGCGGTCATCTTCCAGCATGCGCGCGATGCCGCGAATCTGGCCCTCGATGCGCCGCAAGCGCACGCCCAGGTCTTCCACCGTGTCAGGCGGCATGGTGGCTGAGATGGTGTCTTCCGGATCGGTCATCAAGGGCCTCATTTCAGCAAGATCGGGTTCAGGCAACTCTGTTGACAAGCGCCAGCACGCGGTCGATGTGCTGTTTCAGGTCGTTGCGCGGGCGCGCGCCCACCAACTGTTCCACCACCTTGCCGCCGGAGAAAAACAGCAGTGTGGGGATGCCCTGGATGCCGTACTGCATCATCGTGTTTTGGTTCTCGTCGGTGTTCAGCTTGGCGAAGGTCATGCGGTCGCCATATTCGCGCGCCAGGTCCTCAAAGGCGGGGGCCATCATGCGGCACGGACCGCACCAGGGTGCCCAGAAGTCCACAACGACGGGCTTCTCAGATTTCAGCACATCCCGGTCAAAGGATGCATCGGTAACGGTGATATACGAATCAGCCATTGTGGCTCACTCCTGTTGTCTTATGGTTCAGGATACCCCCGGTGGGTATCATTACGCTTTCATTATACCATGTCACGCCAATCCGGTGCCAATCTGAAAAGCGCGCTATACTATGAGGTATGGCAAACAACAATGCGTGCGTGCCGCCGATGGAACGAGCGGCATTGCATCTATATCAGATGTATGATCTCAGCGACAGCATCGACCTGGAAGTGGCGGCTGGTTTGCTGGCGGCGGATTCGACGCGCATGCGTACGATCGCCACACGCGGCGGCAGCATCGACATGCCCCAATTGCCACTGGAAATCAGCATGGGCCAGGCGCGGGTGACGCTGGCAGGGAAGATGCTTTCTGGGCGCTTGCACGCGCGCATCTATGATCTGGGCATCATCAGCCTGCGCTTGATGCTGCCGCTGCCGGGCGATTGCACCTGGCATGATGCCGCCGAGATGGTGGCACAGGTGCAGAATTATCCCAAAGCGCTGATGAAGCTCTTTGATCGCTCGCTACAGACACTACGCGGGACGCTGGAATCAGCTTTTGAGCGGCCCAATGCGACGGTGCGCGGCGAAGATTACCGGATTTTGCTGGTGGAGCGGCTGGGGAAAGGAACGCCGGCTTCGCAGTTGGCGCGCGATCCGCTGTTGTTGCGCGTGGCGCTGGGCGAGCGCCGCCCATTGAGCCAGGCGGCGCAAGCATTAGCCGTGCCACTGAGCTATTATGAGGATGACCTGATCGTGCTGACCTGGACTTCAGCGCTGGTGATTGAGCCGGAAGCAGACGCGCGCGACGACGCCACATTCTTGCTGGAATTTGCCAACGTGC
>JAJPKG010000448.1 GCA_021323815.1 Pseudomonadota bacterium | reverse complement strand
GCCCAGGCTGACGCGCACAAATTTGCGCCCGATCGCCTCAGCGATGGAACGGCCCAACGACGTTTTGCCCACGCCCGGCGGCCCAACCAGGCAGAGGATGGGGCTGCGAGATTGGGGTGCCAGCTTGCGCACCGCGAGGAATTCGATCAGGCGCTCTTTGGCTTTTTCCAGCCCGAAATGGTTGGCGTTCAACACGCGCTCGGCCTCAGCGAGATCCAACTGATCTTTTGTGGCCTGCTTCCAGGGCAGGGTCAGCAGCCAGTCGATGTAGGTACGCAGGACGGTATATTCGGGGGCCATCGTGGGCATGCTTTCCAGCCGCTCGATCTCGCGGAAGGCGCGGTTGCGCACGTCTTCGGGCATGCCGGCGAGGATGACGCGCTCGCGCAGATCCAGATTCTCGCGCAGGGCGGGGTCGCTTTCGGCCAGCTCGCGCTGGATGACCTTGATCTGCTCGCGGAGGTAATATTCTTTCTGGCTGCGGTCCATCTCTTGCTGGACGGATTGCTGGATGCGCGCTTCCACCTCCAGGATCTCCATCTCGCGCAGCAGCAAGCGGCTGATCACTGCCAGGCGCTCGGTGGGAGTGAGGGCTTCCAAGACGCTCTGGCGCGCGGCCAGCGAGAGATCCAGCGACATGGCGATGGCGTCGGCGAGCGCGCCGGGGTCGGCCATGTTGAGGATGTTGGCCAGGGTCTCGTCGGCGATGCGTCCGCCGTTTTTGGCCACCTGCTCGAACTGCTGGCGCACGATGCGCAGTTGGGCGACCAGTTCCGCCGTCTCTTCAGCGGCGACCTCCGGCAAAGGTTCGATCTCGGCGCGCAAATAGGCCACTTCGTCCAGATAGCGGTGGGCACGGGCGCGGCGCAGGGCGCGGACCATCACGCTCATGCCGTTGTCGTTGGTGACAAACGAGCGCTCGACAATCGCTTCCACGCCGATGAGATAGAGATCATGCGGGGCGGGATTATGCTGGCGTTCTTCGTGCTGCGCGACGGCGAAGATGAGGCCGTCGCTCATCAGCGCGGCTTCCACCGCCCGGCGCGTCTTTTCATCGTCGATATACAGCGGCGTGACCGTGTATGGCAAGACAACGGCATTGCGGATGGGCAAAACCGGGACGATGCGCGGCCCCTCATCATAAAACTCCGAAGCCTGCCGCCGCGCGCGGGCAGCATTGCCGCCGCGAGAGCCGCGCCGGGGGGATCGCCGTTGGCTTTCCATAAGAGACAAAAACCTTTCTCAGCATGTTCGGTTATGGGGTTGACGTCGCGCACAAACGGGTGGCCCTTGTGCAAAGTCTCAATCGAAGGTGACATCCTTTAGTATACCCAGATTGGCGCGCAGAGGCAATAGATTTGGGGCCAATTTATGCAGGAATTGACGGGATCGTGGATGTGAAGACACAAGCAAGGGATACGGGAGTGCGCGGGCGCTATGCCCCCAGCCCAACGGGCGATCTGCACCTGGGCAACCTGCGCACAGCACTGCTGGCCTGGCTTTGGGCGCGGCGGGCGGGCGGGCGCTGCGTGCTGCGGGTGGAAGATCTGGATCTGCCCCGCGTGCGCGCCGGTGTCACAGAGCGCATGCTGGCGGATCTGCGCTGGCTGGGGCTGGATTGGGACGAGGGGCCGGCGGAAGGTGGGCCATATGGGCCATATCGCCAGAGCGAGCGTGCTGCCCTATATGAGCACGCCCTGGCCCGGTTACGCGCTCAGGGCATGCTCTATCCCTGCTATTGCTCGCGGGCGGAACTGGCACGCATCGCGTCGGCTCCCGCGCCGGGCGAGGACGGGCCGCGCTATCCGGGGACGTGCCGCCATCTGACGCCACGCGAGCGCGAGGCACGCGAGCGCGCCGGGCGGCGACCGGCATGGCGCTTTCACGTGCCGCCGGGCGTCGTCACCTTCACGGATGCGCTCTGTGGTCCCCAGGCACAGGATGTGGCGGCGACGGTCGGCGATTTCATTGTGCAGCGCAGCGACGGCATCATTGCCTATCAACTGGCGGTGGTGGTGGATGACGGCTGGATGAAGATCAACCAGGTGGTGCGCGGAGCCGATCTGCTCAGTTCCACACCGCGACAGATCCTGCTGGCGCGCGCGCTCGGCTGGCCCATCCCCACTTATGCCCACGTGCCGCTGCTGACGGACGCAACCGGCGCGAAGCTGAGCAAGCGCGACCGGGCGGCAGGTCTTGAACCGCTGCGCGCGGCGGGGATGACGCCGGAAGCGGTCATTGGCCGGCTCGCCGCCGGCGCGGGTCTCATTCCTGAGCCGGTGCCGATCAGCGCGCGGGAGCTGGTGGCGATGCGATAAGCGATGCGGGATGCGTCGCCGCCGGAAATCATTGCCCGAAAAAGAAAGATAGAGGATGCAGCGCATCGGGAAAAATCTCATGCAGCGGCAGGGTTTGCCTGCCGGCGCGTGCCTGGGGTATGTGGAAAGCCGGCGGCAAAGGGGATCACAAATGCAGCATCAGGGGGAAGCATCAATGGCGGAAGGCGGCATCACTGAGGAAGAGGCGGCGAAGCTGATGGCGCGCTGCTTCGCGCTGGTGCGGGCATGCCCCGCCGGGCGCGTCACAACATATGGTTGGCTGGCGCAGGCGCTTGGATATCCACGCGGGGCGCGCATGGTGGGCTGGATGATGAATGAGGCACCGCCCGGCGTGCCGGCGCAGCGCGTGCTGAACAGCAAGGGCGAGTTGAGCGGCAGTTGGGCCTTCGACGCGCCCGATGCCATGCGCCAGCGGTTGGCAGACGACGGCATAGCGTTTCTGGAGGATGGGCGCGTTGATCTGAAAAAGTATGGCTGGGAGCCGCTGAAAGCGCTGAGCGAAGCTGAGCGCGCGGCACTGTTCGCGGAAGCCGACGCAACGGGCATCACGCCAGGGCCGCGCTTGCTGCATCTGTTGCGCCACGACATCGCCTCGCCATTCAGAGTGCAGACATAAAAAACGAGTGCACATGTTGGTAATGACATGTGCACTCGCACTTTGTGGCGGTCCTGACCGGATTCGAACCGGCGGTCTCCTCCGTGACAGGGAGGCATGTTAGGCCGCTACACCACAGGACCAGGGCTGTTCACCACAGCAAGCCCAGTATAGCATATGATCTCAGCGCTTGTCAATGCCCTGCGGGTGGTTTTTTTGCGAAATGGGGCAGATGCCTCTTGCATCTATACGTATATACGTACTATAGTATACGTGGATTGGTTGCAGGAAAGCATCACTGAGGAGGGCTGGTATGATGCCGAACAAAACCATTTATGTTTCGGACGGCGATCTGCCGCTTTTCGAGCGAGCGCAAGAATTGGCAGGGGGAAATCTTTCCGCCGCCATCGCCACCGCGTTGCGCCGCTATGTCGAAGCGGAAGAGATGCGCGAGAACGGCGAGATCGTCGTCAAGGTGGGAGCGCACGGGGCGTATGTGCAGAAGCGGTTTCAGGGACGGCTGGTGGGCAAATATGTCACCCCATCAGCGGACCACAGCCGCGTGCTCACCTATCGCGTGTACCACACCGCCAAAGGGAATCTGGCGGTCTCTCTCAAAGAGACGCCCAATTGGTCGCGTCGCAACTGGGGATCGTGGGAGCGCGCATGGGAAAACGCGATGGGCGAATTTCTTTCCCAGGGGTTGAGCAAACCACCGCGACCGGAACGCCCACCCAGCGGATGGGACAGTTATGAAGGCGATTGGTGGCATCCCGTCTTCCGGCTGGATGTCTATTCCTCGCTGGATGAGCTGCGCGGCCAGATTCCCGATCCGCTGTTTGCTGTCGTCGCTGCCGCCGTGCAACATGACGGTCAGGCCATCGAAGATCTCGACATCTGATACCAAGAAGGGAACAGCACACATGGCACAACCGACCGATGCCGCCATCGAGGTCATCGACCTCGTGAAGCGCTATCCCAAAGCGCCGGTCAACGCCGTTGACGGCGTCAGTTTCGCCGTGCAGCGCGGGGAAATCTTCGGCCTGCTCGGCCCCAACGGCGCGGGCAAAACCACCACCATCGGCGTGCTCACCACCAGCGTCATCCCCACCAGCGGGCAGGCGCGCATCATGGGCAGCAACGTGGTTGCCGATCCCATCACCGTCAAGCAGCGCATCGCCATCGTACCCCAGCAGAGCAATCTGGACCGCTCGCTGCGCGCCAAGGAGATTCTTACCTTCCACGCCGCGTATCACGGCGTGCCGCGCAAAGAGCGCGAGGCCCGCGCCACCGCCCTGCTGAACGAGATGGGCCTGGGCGACCGCGCCAAAGAGAAGCTGACGCGCTATTCCGGCGGCATGGCCCAGCGCCTGATGATCGCTCGCGCGCTGATGCACTCGCCCGACGTGCTCTTTCTGGATGAGCCGACCAATAATCTGGACCCGCAGTCGCGCCTCTTTCTGTGGGAGCGCATCCAGCAGATGAACGCGCAGGGGCTGACGATTTTGCTGACCACCCATGATATGGCCGAGGCAGATCAACTTTGCCAGCGCATCGCCATCATGGATCATGGCAAAATCCTGGCGCTGGATACCCCCGCCGAATTGAAGAAGCTCATCCCCGGCGGCATCTCGCTGGAATTGCGCGTAGCCCAGCCGGAACTCGTCACCGTCGGCGCAGGGAACGGAGCGGCGACGAATCGCGTGCTGGATGCCCTGCGCGCGCTGCCCGGTGCGGAGAAGGTGGATCAGGTGCCGCCGGGGGCGGGCGAAGAGGAGGAAGACGGCATCACGCGCTATCGCATTTATAGCCAGGATGCCAACGAACTCACCGGCCCGGCGCTGCAAGCCATTGCGGCCAACGGCGGCGAATTGCGCGATCTGCATCTGGCACGGCCCAGCCTCGAAGACGTGTTCATCTTTCTCACGGGGAGGAATCTGCGCTGATGGCAACCTTCGACATGACACCACAAGCCGCGCCTGTGCGCAAGCAGCGCAGCCGCGCTCGCCTGGCCTGGACGGCTTTCACCGCTATTTTAGGGCGCGACATCTGGGTGACATGGCGCGAGTTCATCCCGTTCTTGCTCCAGGTGCTCATCCAGCCGTTGTTTTTCCTGTTCATCTTCGGCAAGGTCATTCCGAATCTCAACACCGGCTCCGGCACAGCCACCACCGGCGGCTTCGGCCCGCTCTTTGCCGTGTCACTGCTGCCCGGCATCGTCGGCCTGACGGCGTTCACGGCGGCGCTGCAGGGCGTCACGCTGCCGCTGGTGCTGGATCTCGGTTTCGCCCGCGAGATCGATGATCGCCTGCAAGCGCCGCTGCCCATCAGCCTGGTGGCGGTGGAAAAAGTCCTCTTCGCCGCCATGCGCGGCATCATCGGCGGCGCGGTGATTTTCCCGCTGGGCTGGTGGATTCTGGGCAGTAGCTATCACGTGCGCACCGATCTCATCCCGCAGATGATCGGCATGCTGATCCTGGTGGCGCTGGCGGGCGCGACCGTCGGCCTCACCATCGGCACGCTCGTCAAACCCGAACAGATCGGCCTGATGTTCTCACTGATCCTGACGCCGCTGCTTTTCACCGGCTGCACGTATTTCTATTGGAGCGGCCTCAGTTCCATCAAGTGGTTCCAGATCGTGACGCTTTTCAATCCGCTGACCTATGGCTCGGAGGGGTTGCGCGCCACCATCATGCCGCCCATCACCACCACGTTTGTGGCCAATGGGCAGGTTTTCACCCGCACCGTCACCATCCCCACCATGGAGCCACAATGGATTCTGCTGGGGCTGGGCGTGACCATCGTGGTGTTCTTCTTCCTGGGCGTGCGCACCTTCCGCAGCCGCGTGGTAAGCTGATTCCATCATCCCAACAGGAGGAATTGTTCATGGCTGCACCGTTGCCCGTCACCGAAGGGTACGTTCCCTTTCGGGGCTATCGCACGTGGTATCGCGTGGTGGGCGCAGACACCGAGGGCCGCGCGCCGTTGCTGCTGCTGCACGGCGGCCCCGGCGCGGCGCATAATTACCTGGAAAACCTGAGTGAGCTGGCGCGCGATGGCCGGCGCGTCATCTTGTACGATCAGCTTGGCTGCGGCTTGTCGGATCATCCCCACAACCCCGCGATGTGGACGCCGGAATTGTTCGTGGAAGAGGTCGGCGCGGTGCGCCAGGCGCTCGGCTTGGAGCGCGTTCATGTCTTCGGCAATTCGTGGGGCGGCATGCTGGCGATGCTCTATGCCCTCACCCAGCCCGCCGGCTTGCTCAGCATCATCAACAACAGTGGCCCGGCGGATATCCCCCGCTGGGTGGCGGAAGTGAATCGCCTGCGCTCTCTGCTGCCGCCGGAGATTCAGGCAACCTTGCAGAAACATGAAGATGCCAGCACCACTGATTCCCCAGAATATGAAGAGGCGGCGCAGGTCTTCTATCAGCGCCATGTCTGCAAGGTGGAATATCCTGATTTCGTCAAGGCCACCTTCGACCAACTGGCACGTGATCCCGAAGTCTATCACACCATGAACGGCCCCAGCGAGTTTCACGTCATCGGCACGCTCAGGACGTGGAGCATTGCGGATCGGCTGGGCGAGATCCGCGTGCCGACGCTGATCATTTCAGGCGAAGATGATGAGGTTACACCGGCAACCATGCAGATTGTCGCCGATGGCATCCCCAACGCGGAATGGGTGCTGATGAAAGGGTGCTCGCACATGGCCAGCGTGGAGCAACCGGAACTCTTCATGGCCACCGTCAACGCCTTCTTGAACAAAGTCGAAGGGCGCGGATAGAAAGCGGCTTATCCTTCGCGCTGCACCAGTTCAATCAACACCCCATGCGCGCCTTTGGGATGGATGAAGATGGCGCGGCCCTCAGCGGAGATGCGCGGAGAAGAGTCCAGCACCGGCGCGCCCTCGGCCTGCAAGTGAGCCAGCGCGGCGTCGATGTCGTCCACTTCCAGGCAGATGTGGTGCTGGCCTTCGCCGTGCTTTTCCAGAAAACGCCCGATGCTGTTCGCCGGATCCAGCGGCTGAATCAGCTCGATCTTCGTCCCGTCCGGCCCGCCCAGCGGCAGAAAGGCGATGCGCACGCCCTCGGTCGGTACATCTTCCACCACGCTCGGCATGATGCCCAGGGTGTCGCGATAGAATGTCAGCGCGGCGTCGATCTCGCGCACGGCAATGGCGATGTGATCTACCCGCCGCAAGCCTGCAACCGGCATAGGTTGTTTCCCTCGTCTGGTGAGATGATGTTATATGGAATGCCCTGTACACTTCGTCTACTTCACGAGTAGCAGCCATCTGCTTACGGCACCTCTCTTAGTTTGCTATAATTGATCCATAGTGTCAATCTTCAAGAGGAATGGCAAGCGGCAAAAGCCTTTTACAGGAATTGGGCCGTGATTGATGCGCGCATCATCTTGAATCACGAGCCAATTGGCGACTGCGTGGAAGGATGAAACTCTCCCGAAGAGTTTTTCGTCTGGG
>JAJPKG010000230.1 GCA_021323815.1 Pseudomonadota bacterium | reverse complement strand
GGATGACGCGGCGCGGGAGCGTGCATCCCAAGCAGCAAAGCGGCTCCCGTCAGCGTGAGAGCCAGTGCCGCCACTTCCAAGAAGAGACCCAGTTGGGGCTGACCGGGATTGCCGATGAACACGAACGTCAGAAAGAGAATATATTCCACTCCGCACAGGGAAGCGATGAAGTGAGCGACGAGCAGGGGATATGGTGGGATGTCGCGCCAATAGCGCAGGCCGACATAGGTGCCAAACACGCCGGCAATCACGAGCGGCACGAGGAACAGACCAAACCCATCTGAACCATACCAACCCTGATTCAACAGCAAATCCCATCCGCTCCAGGTACCTTTCGTCAGAACAGAACCACACGATGTTTGGCTGACCGTCACCCAGGCCAGGAAGAACGCAACCAGGGTGAGCATGCCACCCGGCGCGCTCATTTTCTGCCCGGCTGCCGTGCTGACAGCAGATGGCTGAGGCGCGCTTGCCAGGGTATGTTGGGCCTCCTCCAGCAACATCGTTTCGGTTCCGCCAGGAGCGTCGCTGGCGGAGGCCAGGGGGAGACGAGGGGGTGGAGGATAATCACCGGCAGGTTCCATAAGCGTTCCTTTCTGCACTGGTAAAATCGCTGGCCACGCGGCCCGATACAGGGTTGGAGCGCGTTGCCAGATGCCTCGAGTCTGTTGTATTGTCATCGAGCGGGCGGGCAGTTGAAACCATCTTGAGATCGCTCGCTTATGGATGGGGGACGAATGCAGAAGTGTTCCGGCTCAGGTGAACGCGCCGACCGCGAAGGGCAGCATGCCATCCTCCATCGTGTTGCCTGTGGCGACCCAGTGCGCTTTGCCGGTGTGCTGGTCATAGACGCCGATGCTGCTGGTCGAACTCAACGAGGGCAGGGCGATGATCGCCGCGCCGTTCACGCTCACCGCTGTCGCCGAAAAAGTATTAGGGGGCGGCGTGAGCGCCCATTGCTGCATGCCGTTGGCGGCAGAGAACGCCTGCACAGTGCCAGGGAATGCGCCGATGACCGTGCCGCAGCCTTGCGTCAGCGGATTGAGTAGTCCAAATTGACGGGATTGCCAGCGAACGTTGCCCGTCTGCACATCCAATGCGCTCATCTCATAGCCTCTGATGCCGCTCACATACACAAATTTGCCATCCGTAATGAGTGGCGTAGCGGTATCTTGTACCTTCCAGGCGGTCGAACCATCTGCCAGGCGAAAAGCGGCAAGCTGATTGACTCCCTGCGCCAGCAGGAAATCCCCTGCCTCGGCAAGCGCCTGGCTCGTGGTGCCTGCGAGCGATTGCGTCCACTGCACGTTGCCGGTGGCAGGCGCAAACGATGTAAGGCGATCCAAGAGCACGGCAACAACCTCAGGCGTCGCCAGAAGATTGACATCCGCCACGTTTTCACCGGTTGTTTGCACAGACGACTGCCACATTGCCGTGCCGGTGGCGGCAGCGAAGGCAAAGACCTCATAGGCTGCCTTGCCGGCGGTTGTGCCCAGACCAAGTGTCACAACCATCTGTGGTGTGGCTGCAATGGCGACGAGCTTGCTCAGCACAAAAACCGGCGCGGGCGTGACGGCAGTGCGCCACACGGCTGCGCCAGATTGCACATTGATCACAGCGACGAACCACCCCGCCGCCTCGTGATCGATAACCGCGACGCTTGATGCCTCGATTGGTTGCACCGGCTGATAGTTTCCTGCAACCGTCGGCAGCGTCCACGCGGTACGGCCATCACTGGCATGCAAGGCGGTGATAGTGCCAGTAGATGAGGTAACGAGTATCATGCCGTCGGCGACGATGGGCGCGACGACCACGCCGGCGCTGACGCCGGAAGCGGTACGCCAACGTTGCACGCCGGTAGCGCCGTCGAACGCCTGCACTGACCCATCGGAACGCGCGACGAAGATCCCTTGCCCGGTTAACGAGCCGTTGCAGGAAACCGAGGTGGCGGCTGTCTGCGTGGTGCTGTTGCGGTGCAGCGTCAGCAGGGCGACGAAACCACCGAGCAGGGCGACGATGAGCGTGGCGGATACGGCCCGCCCAACCATACGCAGCCCAACCTGGCTGCGCTGGCGGCGGGCGAGATGAGGGTGCAAACGTTGCCAGATCTCTTCCCCGCGATCCACAATGGGGATGTCACGCACATCGGTATGGATGCGCCTGTAACGCGCGATGGTCGCCTGGCATGCGGCGCAAGAGGCCACATGGCGTCCGATGCGCATCTGTTCAGCGACATCCAAAAGATTGCTGAGCCAGTCGGAAAGGACTTCGGGCGGGATATTCAGGGCGCAGCGAGGGAATTCATCAGCCATTTCCCACCTCTTCCTCGCGCGCATAGATCTGTGCAAAGTGTTCGCGCGCCCGGCAGAGTGCCATCTTGACGGCGCTGGCCGTGATGCTGAGCAGTTCGCCGATCTCATCGCACTTCAGGTCATAGACTTCGTGTAAAATGAGCACGGCGCGCTGGCGGGGCGGCAACTGGCGCAGGATATCCAGCACAAATTCGTGCTGCGAGAACTGTTCATTGGGATCAGCTATGCCCACTGTATCCGTGTCAATCGGCATGATCGTCCCCACGACCGTCATGCGCCGGCGGTGGTGATTGATGGCGAGATTGCTGGCGACGCGAAAGAGCCAGCGTCCATTGTCGCGGTGCGCGGCAATCTCCTTAAAGTGCTGCCAGGCGCGCAGGAAGGTTTCCTGGCACAGATCGCGAGCGGTATCGGCATCGCCGGTAAGGCGCAGGAGGTAGCCATAGATCTTATGCTCGAATTGCCAGAAGAAGGCCTCGAAATCGCGATATTCCGCCTGTAGCGTCAATGACCTGTCATGAGGTCGTGCGCCGGTCGGTGATGTATCGTGTCGGGTAAGGCGCAAAAAACGCGGCCACAAGCGACGTCGGAGCAACCTGCGGTGTGGTGGTGCTGCTGGTAAAGGCGCGGCGATCCCCATCCTCTTTCCCTCCTGCGTGACAGCACAAATGAGCCATATGCATCCACTATGAACACATAGTGCAGGGAAAAGGTAACGTGGGTGCGCTGAGCATGTTTGAGGAAGTAGAAAACAATCGCCACCGTGCCACCGGCTCGGCCACCACGTCGGCGGTGTGCTCTTCCACGCGCACCGGATAGCCGGCCCAGAGTTTGCCGCACGCTAATTTCAGACGGTGTGATTGGTAACAACCGCCCGTTCTCATCGACACGATAGCGAGAGATTTTTCGACAAAGAGACTAATGCCTGTAGGCCGGTTATCATGAGACCTTGCCTAGTGTTTTGCAGGGTGATACACTAGGGGCATCGTGTGAACTCCGCGCCAATTAGATCAGTGGGCTGTTTCTACTTTCATTGCGCGTTTGCACTTCGATCACGGCGGCGTACCGCAGTCGGAGGCCCACAAACCGGAGATTCGCGCCACAACGCCTGGAGCAATTGCCACCATCAGGGCGCGCTGTGGCGCGTTTGCTGTTGTCACGAACAGCGCGGGCACAGCACGCAACGCAACGTCGCGTTGCCAGAGACATGAAGAGGGGTAACAGTTTGTGAGCAACAACCTCATTTGGCTGGCGGTGCCAGTGATAACCGGCCTGGCGGCAGTGGTCTTCGCCGCCTTGCTGGCGCGTTGGGTCTTCGCCCAAGACACCGGCACAAAAGAAATGCAGAAGGTTGCCGGCTTCATCTTTGCGGGCGCACAGGCCTTCTTGCGCCGCCAATATCAGACCATTGCCATACTTGCCGTTGTCGCTGCCATCATCATCGGCGTGCTGTTGGCGCTGGTGTCCAGCCTGCAAAGTGGCCATTTCGACAGCGGCATCGCCGTGCGCACCGCCATTGCTTTCTTGATCGGCGCGGCGTGTTCCGGTCTGGCCGGCTACATTGGCATGCTGGTGGCCGTGCGCTCAAACTCGCGCGTCGCCAGCGCGGCCCAGCGCTCGCTGGGTGATGCGCTCACCGTCGCTCTGCGCGGCGGGGCGGTCACCGGCTTTCTGGTCATCGCCCTCAGCCTGCTCGGCGTCACGCTGGTCTATCTGGCCTTCGGCGGTGCCAATCCATCTACCGCGGCCCAGGCACCTACATTGATCGTCGGTTTTGGTTTCGGCGCGAGCTTCGTGGCGCTCTTCGCCCAACTCGGCGGCGGCATCTATACCAAAGCTGCCGACGTGGGCGCGGACCTGGTGGGCAAAGTCGAAGCGGGCATCCCCGAAGACGACCCGCGCAACCCCGCCGTCATTGCGGACCTGGTGGGCGATAACGTGGGCGACTGCGCCGGACGCGGCGCGGACCTCTTCGAGTCCACCGCTGCGGAAAATATCGGCGCAATGATCCTCGGCGCGGCAGTGGCAACCACCCTGACGGGTGCCGCCGGCAGCGAGATCAATTTCGGCTGGATCATCCTGCCGCTGGTGGCGGTCGGCTTCGGCATCATCGCATCGATGGTCGGTCTGGGGGTGGTGCGTGCCAGTGCGTTGCAGCACGTCAAGGGCGATCCCAGCGCGGCGGCGATGAACCAACTCAACATCGGCTTTTACGTGACGGCTGCGCTCTCAGCCATCGCCATCGTCGGCACGTGCTATGCCCTGTTGCACCAGAGCACGCCGAACTGGTGGCACTTCGCCCTGGCGGGGCTGATCGGCATCGCCAACACCTTCGCTTTCGTGTTCATCACCCAATATTACACCGCCGGTTCGTGGCGTCCGGTGCGCGAGATCGCCAATTCGGCGCTGACCGGTCCCGCGACGACCATCATCACCGGCCTAGCCATCGGCTTTGAAAACACCGGCCTGCCGGTGCTGGCCATCGTCTTCTCGCTCGGCGGCGCATATGCCCTCGGCGCATTCGCGGGGGTGGATCACGGCGCAAACATTGTGGGCATCAGCAACGGCGGCATCTATGCCACTGCCGTCGCCACCGTCGGCATGTTGATGTCGGTCGGCTACATTCTGGCGATGGATAGCTTCGGCCCCATCACCGACAACGCGGGTGGCATTGTCGAAATGAGCGGCGCGCCGGATGAAGTGCGCGTCGTCACCGACGCGCTGGACAGCGTGGGCAACACCACCAAAGCGCTCACCAAAGGCTATGGCATCGGCTCGGCGGCGCTGGCAGCATTCCTGCTCTTCAGCGCTTACCTGGATGTGCTTCAGCGCAGCTACGTGCCAAGGGGCGTGCCAGGCAGCAGCGCCATCACTTCTGCGTACAGCGTCAACCTCGCCAATCCGCCCATCTTTGTTGCGGCGCTGGTTGGCGCGAT
>JAJPKG010000413.1 GCA_021323815.1 Pseudomonadota bacterium | reverse complement strand
TGGGTCATGCCACCACAGCAGGGCGATCATGGTCGCCAATTGTGCCAGGCTGATGGGATAGGCGAGGAGCGTGAGGATGAGGTCGCGGGCATGGCCCTGAAGCGGCAGCAGCGCCAGCGCGAAGAGGACCATCTGCGCCACGCCGGTCGTGCGCGCCCAGCCCGGCCCTCCGCCACGCGGCAACCCGCCGGCGCGCAAGGCCCGCAGGGGATGAATGTAACGGACGATGGGCGGCACAATGCACAGCCAGGGCAATCCGCCCCAGGCGACCGCCGCCGCGCCGGACCACAGGGTGAGCCAGGAATCCGCCTCGATATCCAGCACCGCGCCAAGACGGGTGGGACCAAGCCGCCGCGCCAGCGGACCGTCCAGCCAGTCGAGCGCGCTGGCGGCGAAGAGCATCAACAGCACGGCAGCGAGGCCGGGCAAGCTGGCGCGCTCACGCATGCCGGCGACAACCAGGCCCAGCAGCAGCGTTCCTGCCGCCAGCCGCCCCAGCGTCAGCAGATCGGCCAGGGTGGCCGGCTCGCGTCCAATGCGCCGCTGCATCGCCGCCAGGAAGATCGTTTGTGCCATACATCCCAACGCGCATCCCGCGAGAAAGCGCCCCAGCTTGGCAGGATCGTCGGCGGCAATGAGCAGGCTGCCGACACCCACCAGTGGCAGCGCCACCACCCACTGCATCCAGCGCAGTTTGGGGATGCGTCCGCGCCCGATGCGCATCTTTACCGGGGAAGTGATCGTTGTGGAAACGCCGTTGTGGCCCATGCGAGATCTCCCTTCATGTATTGTGAGTAGGAACGATCCAGCGCCGCATTTGGCCCCACATGAAAAAACGGGCGATCGGCATAAGCACCGATCGCCCGCTCAGCGTCAAAAACCCCTAGCCCACCCTCGCCAACGCGAGGAAATGGCTCAACACCTGGTAATGCACGATACTCCACTGCCCGTTGCGCCAGTAACGATGCTGGGCATGACAATGCAAAATCGCCGCCCCTGGCTAGTCCAACTGATTAGCAGTCAGCCGGTTCGCGACTCAGGCAGTCGCCGCCTGGTGTTCGCCGCCATCACTCGTGCCGGCTACCAACGCCGATCAGAGACCATAGAGACATCCCATGAGATGCACTCGTGGCTAGATCACCTTGCTGTGAGACTCCCCCTCTCCATCTCTGCTGGGAAGGAGACTGGGGAGCAAGGCCATATCCTGGCTGATCACACCCCTAGTCAAGCAAATCCGTGGTCCAGTTGGTCGCCTGGATGGCGGTATCCAACTCGCGCCGCTGGCGCGCCAGGGCGGCGAGTTGCCGCCGCAGCGCCGCCACATCCACCGTCGCAACCTTCTTGATCTCGGAGCGGCCATAGCGCTCGATGCGGTTCGCGGCGGTTTCCGCCAGGGTCTCGATGAGGCTGATGCGCATATCCAGCACATCACGCTGCGCCAATGCCGCCGTCAGGTTCAGCCCGTCCGCCAGGGCAGCCTGCATGTTGGTGCGGTTGATGCGCACGATCAACTGCTCGAGTTGGGTGAGCAACTCGGCCATCTCATCCAGCAACGCCAGCGGATTCTCCGGGGGCTGCTCGCCTTCCTGCACCAACGCGCTCTGACGCAAGCGGTTGCGCAACTGCTCGATGCGCTTCTGCACGTCGGCACGCAATACCAATGCCTCGGCTAGCTTCATATTTCGGCTCACCTCGCTTTCTCTTGCAAGTGAATCGCGCGTTTTTCCGCAAATGCTTTGCGATTCGTCAAGTACGGGAACAGTATATGATCGTACATAGCATCCCGTCAAGGGCAAATCGGACATGCGCGGCATGGGCCGTGCTGTTTGTGCGGGTCACTCATGTTCGCGCCATCATGCCAGTTTTCTGCGGCAGCGCCACTACCCAACAACAATGATCCCTTCTCAGGCTTCTTGAGAAGGGATCAACGGGATCTGAGGCGAAATGATATTCTACTTTCCCGTCCGCGCCAGCGACGGGCGAGGCATGCCATTGCTCCATAACCCGCGCAGGCGGGTTTCGTGGCGGAATATCCTTAGGCGCGGCATCAACCGCCGGCCAGGGCTAGACGCGGCGATGCACGTAATCGGGCATGGGCTGCTCGCGGCGCACCCAGCTCACCACCTTGCGCTGGGCCGTTTCCACGCGGTCGTTGCCCACCTGGAACGCCAGCACCGTGCCAACAATCAGCCCCATCAGCCCGCCGAAGCCGATACCCTGCCAGAACAAGCGGTTGCGAAACATCTTCGTCATCGCGTTACCCTCTATCACCATGATGTGTTGAAATGGTCGTGCTGCGAGCCACGCAACCGCCCCTACTCCACGTACATGAGGCGCGGCGCAGCGCCCCACAGGCGTTCAAGCTGGTAATATTCGCGCTCCATCGGCCCAAAAATGTGGCAGATGACATCACCGAAGTCGAGCAACATCCAGCCTGATTCAGGGCTGCCCTCGCGATGCAGCCGCTCATAGCCGTCTTTGCTGAGCGATTCATCCACCGCCTCGGCGATGGCGTTGATCTGGCGCGGGTTGGTGCCCGTGCAGATGATGAAATATTCGGCGATGATCGAGAGTCCGCTGATGTCGAGCAGGACGATATTCGACGCTTTTTTGTCGGCGGCGGCATCGACTGCGCGGCGAGCGCTTTCCAGAGTTTCCAGCTTGGTTCCTCCTGTGGGTCATGGCCCGGTGTGCGGGCTGTGAGTGTGTGTCTCTGCATGCGCGGGGCAATGCCCTGCGCTCGTTTCGCCCTGAGATGTGAGCCTTTCCCAGCCACGTTCCCTTTTGGCAAGGAATGTCTCATCCACACTCGTAGTATAGCACAGGTTCGCCCTGCCGGGGGATGGCTTCTCCTATGTTGTACGACATTTGGGGCGCGGATCACACTACGCTGGGCCTTTCGGGCCGTGACTTCCGGGTAGGAAGGTCAGCGCAGGGCGATTGGGCGCTGATGCGCGATGGCGAAATGGAACGGGCCGAGCGCCTGTGCCATCTCAAACGCCGCCCGCAGGTCCTCCAGCGGGCGATAGAGCGCCCATGTGCTCAAATAGGCGTCACGGATTTGCTGTGGGGCGTCGGGGATTGCGGGAAAGGTGTCGCGGGCGGCATCCAGCAGAGCCAACAGGCTGAAAAACGGATGGGCGACGGCACTGGACGACCAATCGATGAACGCGAAATCGTCGTCGCGTTGGATGATGTTGCTTGCCGCCAGATCGCCGTGTTCCAGCGTTGCGGGCAGATCGATCTGTTGCAGCGCGATGCACGCGCTCTGCAATTCCGGCAGCAGGGCGCGCAAGGCCGCGCGCTGCTCGTCGCTCAGCCCGGCCAGCGCTTTGGGCGGCGTTGCGTGCTCGCCGGCCAGCAGATCCGCAAGTTGCGCGGCGAGCGCGGGCAGGGCGTGTTCAGGGCAGCCGAGGGCCAGCAATTCCTCCTTGCGCAGCGCCAGGCCGATCTGGATCTCGCTGAAGCGCCGGGCGGCACGCTGCCAGCGCGCAATGTCGCGCTCGCCTTCCAGCGCCGCACCGCCGAAATCATCCATCAACAGCCAGTGATGGACCTCATCATGGGCAACGATCTGGGGGAAACGTCCCGGCAGCCAGGTTGCCAGCGTGGCGGTGAGGGCGGCTTCATAGGGCGGCATGGCGACAACGGCACGGAAATAGTACGTGCCGGCATCCGTGAAGACGCGCAACAGGCATGCTTGCTCGCTGATGCGCACCTGCTCGACGCGCTCAAAGGTGATGCCGCGCTGGCGAAACTGATTGCGAATCCAGTTGGTGGTGGCATCCAACCAGCCCCGGCGCATCCAGGGGCGACGGCGTGCCATCTGCTCCGGCTCGGCTTCGGCGAACCAGCGTTCGAGGATCTCGCGCTGCTCTGGAATGCCCAGCGGCAGCGTGGCGAGCATCTCGCGTCCCACCCAGCGGTCGCGTCCGCGTGGTGTCCAGGCGGCGTTGCGGTTTTCCATCTCATAGACCCGCGCAATGCCCAGCGCTCCCATCTCGGCTTCCCTGGCAAAGCAACGCAGCGTTGTCGCGGCGAGGCCGAAATGCTCCTGCACGGCGCGGTTGATGTGCTCGACGCTCTGCCAGGAGCGCGGCTCGGCGTCATCCCACTGCGGCAGGTACCACAGATCGTCGCGGAATTGCAACACCACCTGTGGCCGGCTGGGGTGGGGGATGAGCGCGAGATAGCGACACGTGGCAGCAGGCGCGCTGGCCGGCGCGGAGGATGGATTCACGCGATATACCTCAACAGTGACAGTGCTCATCCCCCATTATAGGTGGTTCTGAT